>NZ_BAAILN010000011.1:0-32698 GCF_054589155.1 Burkholderia sp. 3C | reverse complement strand
CCCCCGGCCGTGACCGGGCCGATTCCGGCCGCGAACGCGTCGCGCCGCGCGCCGCGACGACGAAAAACGTCAGCACCATCGCCTGGATCGCCGCCGCGGCGAGGAAGATCATCGTCGGCGAGAGGCGCATCAGCACGCCGCCGAGGATGCCGCCGGCCGCCACGCCGAGATTGTTGAAGACGTTGCGCGTGGCATAGGCGAAGTGGAGCTGGTCGTCGGTCACGACCTTGGCCAGTACCGATTTCGAGGCCGGGATGAAGAGCGCGGCACTGCCGCCCAGCAGTGCCGCGCTGACCAGCAGCCCGGCGTCGTGCGTGAACAGCGCGAGCCCGAGATAGGACGCGATCCGCAACACGTTGCCGAGCACGATTGCGACGAATTCGCCGTGGCGGTCGGCCAGGTAGCCGCCATAGAGGATCAGCCCGCGCTGGCAGGCCGATTTGACGGTCAGCACGATGCCGGCGAACGCGACGCTCAGGCCAATGTCCTTGACCACATAGACGGCCAGGTACGGGATCACCATGAAGCTGCCGGCATTGATCAGCAGTTGGAATAACAAGATCAGCCGCGCGACGGGCGGCAGCGCGAGGATCCGGGACAGCGTGGACATGGAAGGACTCCGGGATTCGAGGGCTAGGCGGCCGGGCTCGCAGCCATCAGCGTCAGGCGGTGGATTTGCCCACGCACGTGAAACACCTCCGGACCACGCTGCATCGACAGGCTGCGTGCCGCGCGCTCGACCAGCGTGTCGTCGACGCGGTCGGGTGCGGGCCAGTGCAGCACCAGGCGATTCACGCCGGGCACCAGCGCATCGGCGGGAATCATCGTTTCGGCACGGCTCCAGGCGGTGCTGACGGCAAGCGTGCCGACCGTGCGTCCGTTGAGGCTGACCAGGCAGCGGGCCGGCCCGTACAAGCCGCGCGGGGCCCGGATCACGGAGCGCAGCACGGCGCCGGCACGGCCGTCCGAGATCACGGCGAAGTCCGATTCGCCGCCAACGGCCTGGTAGTAGCCCGGGTTCTCGTGAAACGGGCGAAGCGCCGCGTGGTGCCGTGCCGCGTGCTGCGGCTGCAGCAGGTCCTGCGTGGTGCCGGGCCGCAGATAGGCGTCGAACAGCTGCGCATGCCAGGCTTCGCGCACGCCGGTCTCGCCGTGGCGCGCCAGCGCCTGAACCATCGCCGACTTCAACTCGTGGTCAGCCAGGTGCGGGTTGAGCTTGAAGCCCATGTAGCGCTCCACTTGCGCGATGTCGAGATCGTCGAATGCCTGGTGCGTCCAGCGCGGCTGCAGGCAAGTCTCGAACGCGAGGAACGAGCGGTACCAGCGCCTGACGTCGTCGGGCGCCGTGTCGATCGCCGAGTCGACCCAGTGCGCGATGATCTCGCCCGATTGCCCCCAGTTCGCGTTGTGGATCGCCGCGAGAAACATGGCGCTGGCCCGGGCGCGCGCCGACAGCGCATAGGCCGGCTTGTCGTCGGCCTTGTCGGGGCCAGGCTTGCCGCAGCCGAGCGCGGTCACCACGGCCGCCGCCGCATGCCGCGCGAGCGTATCGATACCGAGTTCGGTCAGGTGGCAGTAATCGAGGAAGTGCTCGCGGCCCGGCAGCGCCCCCTCTTCGGCGATGCGCTGTGGCAGATCCACGACGGCGATGCCGGCCGCAGCGGCGTGCCGGCGCAGGGCGTCGATCGAGCGCGTGTGCATGCCGGGCGCCTGCGGCACGGGCAGGATCGCCGCCATGTCGCGTGCCTTTTCGAGCCAGGGCCGCGCGGCCGGCGCGCCCTGTGCGTGCAGCAGCGCCTGTGCCTTCAGCCACAGGCTGTGCGAGGCATAGCCGCCGTCGAGCCCAAGCATTGCGTCGGCCGCGCGTTCGAGGCGCGTATCGTCGCCGGCCTCGCGGGCCGCCTCGGCCTCGGCGCGCAGCGCCTCCCATTGCGCGAGCGCCGGCCCCGACAACAGGGGCGGCGCCTGCGTGAAGCCGGGCTTCCAGTCGCGCAGGTTGAATTCGGGGATCGCGAGCACCAGCTTCGTGCCGGTACTCGTGCCGATCCGTGCGAGCGTGCCGACGAGCCGGGCGGCGAAGCCTTCCAGCGCCTGCTCGAGCGTCGCGACGAGGCCCGCGATCCCGTCGGCGCGCAGCGCTGACGACAGGCCCACCAGATCGACGTAGCCGAAGATGTCGCCGGCCGACAGCCAGTTGTTACCGGCGAACAGCACCAGTGCGTCGGGCTGCAGCAGCTCGGCGGAGAGGGTCGAGATCTCGACGCTCTCCGTGAAGCTCATGTTGGTGCGCGCCAGGTCGAGCACCTGCACCGAGGATGCGGAGAGTCGCTCCAGGTGCTTGTGCAGCACGCCGGCGGGCGTCAGGTAGGGGTCGTAGAGGAAGCCGCGTCCGGCCGACTCGCCGACGAACACCACGCGCCGCGCCGCGCCGTCCAACTCGAAGTGCTCCAGGTCCGCCCAGGTGCGCCAGTTGCCCTGCGCGTCCTTGATGCGCTCGAAACGCTGCGGATGATCGGCGACGCGCCGCCAGCAGCCGATCGTGTCGCCGGCCTCGGCCGGCTTCGATACGGCAAGCCCGGCGGGCGGCTTCGTCGTGGTGGAAGCCGGAAGGGCAGTGGCTTCGCCGAGCACCAGCGACTTGACGAGGTCGATGATCTCGGGTGCGTCTCGATTATCACCAATTAGTTGTGCCAAACGAATTAGGGTGGGAGATGTCATCGGGTACTCGCCTCCTAGATGAAACTGTAGACGTTGTGGGCGATGCCCGACGAGACCAGCGGGGCGGTGTCGCCGAAGCGCTTCAGCCAGATTTCGGGCACTTCGTCGCGATCGATCAGCGCGTCCTCCACCACCAGGCAGTCGATCGCCGAGCGCAGGAAGCAGATCAGCGCGTCCTCGACGGTGCGCACGATTGGCTCGTCCTTCAGGTTGAACGAGGTGTTGAGCAGCAGCGGGCAGCCGGTGCGCTGGTGAAACGCCTCGATCAGCCGCGCGTAACGCGGGCTGACCGCCTCGTCCACGGTCTGCACGCGTGCAGAGCCGTCGACGTGCGTGATCGAGGGCAGCTCGAGCGGCGAGCGCGTCTGGCAGGTCTCCAGCATGAATGGCGACGGATAGGCCAGATCGAAGTGGCTCGACGCGTGCGCCTTCAGCACCGACGGCGCGAACGGGCGGAAGCCCTCGCGCTTCTTGACGGCCCGGTTGATTCGCTCCCGCATGTCGGGTACGCGCGGATCGGCGAGGATCGAGCGCGCGCCTAGCGCACGCGGGCCGAACTCCATCGCGCCCTGCACCCACCCGATCACCTTGCCCGCAGCGAGCCGTTCGGCGACGGCATCGACCAGCGCGGCCTCGTCACCGGTGAATGATTGCCAGCGTGCGGGCGAGTTCTCCAGCAGACGGCTCACCTCGGCGCTCTCGTTGGCGCTGCCGAGATAGACGTGACGCAGCTCTCCCAGGCCCGGCGCCTCGCCCGTCAGCAGCACGTGCCCGAGCGCGGCCGCACCGAATGCGCAGCCGGAATCGTTGGAGGCCGGTTGCACGAACAGGTTGCGGAACGGCCCCTCGCGGTGGATCCGCCCGTTGGCGACGCAGTTGAGCGCCACGCCGCCCGCCATGCAGAGGTTCTCGGACGGCACCAGCGCGTGCAGATAACGGACCTTCTCGAGCAGCAGTTCCTCCAGCACCAGTTGCAGGCTGCGCGCCACGTCGTAGTGGAAGCTGTCGAGCGTCGCGCCGCGCTGGCGCGCCGGGCGGCCGAACAACGCCTCCAGCGCGGGGCTGTACATCACATCCTCGCCGATGAAGGCGAAATATTGCAGGTTGAGCTCGAAGCTGCCGCCCTCGCTGCACCTCACCAACTGCCGCATCGGCTCGGTCAGCGTCGGCTTGCCGTACGGGGCGAGGCCCATCACCTTGTATTCGCCCTCGTTGACCTCGAAGCCGAGATAGGCGGTGATGGTGCTGTAGAGCAGGCCGATCGAATGCGGAAAATCGACTTGCCCCAGCAGATCGAGACGGCTGCCTCGACCCTGCGCGAACGACATCGTGTTCCACTCGCCGACGCCGTCGACGGTCAGCACCGCCGCGTCGTCGAAGCCGGCGTAGTAATAACTGCTGGCCGCGTGCGAGCGGTGGTGCTCGAAGCACTCGACGCGGCCCTCGAAGCCGAGCACCTCGCGAATGTCGCGCATGACGATGGCCGGATCGACCTGGCGGCGAAACGACAGGTTCGGCCGCGCGTGCAGATGCGGCAGGCTCATCGCCAGTTGCCGTTCGAGCTTGCGGTGCGGGTTCTCGTAATAGGCGATGCAGTCGATATCGACGATGTCGAGGCCGGCGGCATCGAGGCAGTGGCGCAGCGCGTGCCGCGGGATCGACGGATCGTGCTTGAGTCGCGTGAAGCGCTCTTCCTCGGCCGCGGCGACGAGCTTGCCGTCGACCAGCAGACAACAGGCCGCGTCGTGATAGTGAGCCGATATGCCGATAACGTTCATCTAGCGTTCCTGGTGAAGGCGGGCGTGAGCGCGGCTCATTCCGCGCGCGGCTCGGTGGCGAGCACGCCGAGCTGGATGAACAGCTCGCGTACCGTGTAGATGGAACTGATCGCGTACGGGTAGCCGGCGAACAGCGAGTTCTGTTCCAGCGCGGCGAAGATCTCATCGGGCGTCCAGCCCACCTCGAGCGCGGCCTTCGCATGGAACTGGATCAGCCCCGAATACGCGTTGATCGCCGCCAGCGTGGTCAACGTGATCAGCGTGCGCAGCTTGATCGATAGCCGCTCGTCGCCGAAGTAGTCGCCGTAGGACTCGACGTTGATGTCGTGATAACGCGGCGACACCTCGCGCAGCTTGTTCAGCACGAGGTCACCATTGTCGGGTTCCAGGGCCTTGATGGCAGCCAACCCCAACTTGTACCGCTCACTCCACGCGGATCTGTCAATCATGAATCACTCCCGTTGGTTGTCGATTGAGACTCGATTTCAAGGTGTCACGAATAGCCGGATTCGAGGTTCGGCACCTGCGTTCCGAAGGCCGTCAGGGTTCTCGCCACCTCCTTGCGCAGCACGTTGAGCAAGGTCAGCTTCGAGATCTGGACGGCGAGCCAGAGCACGATCACGCCGAGCAGATAGCTGAGCGGAATCGACACGAACGGGTTAGGGAAGCGCTCGCGCATGCTGAGCGCGACGATCGCGATCAGTGGCGTGGCCAGCAGCACGATCAGCAGCAACTGGTAGAACAGGATCTTGCCGTGCATCGCCTTCTTCATCGAGTAATGCCAGACCCGATGCTTCTCGTCGGCCGTGCAGGCGCGTAATTCAGGTATCGAACGGTAGTTGAAGTAAATCATGCTCGCATTTTGAATTTCAGCGTGAAATAAATCGGGTGAATTGAAGCAAATTTTGCTCCAATTGGAGCTGGCAATTGCATTTCTTAAATGCCAGGGTTGCGATGAAGGTTAATCGATTGCTTACGAATCAATTAAATCGGCTCAATATCACAAAATGCGAACTGGCCGCGATCATGGCACAGCGTGGACCAGTAGCGGCTTCGTAAGCGACGCTACCCGCGAGCCACCGCTGGTGGTGGAGCACCGCCGCCCAGACGCCGAATGCGCGGAGACCCTCCGGCGGCTTCGGCAGGCATGCGATGCGGATACAACTGAGCACTCGCGCTGTCGTCGGTCGTCAGCACCCAACCGCACTGCAATGGTGCGCCGGATGCTTAATCAGGTAATGCTGAACTGTTTATTGACCTTCAGCCGCTTTTCAAAAACTATATTCACCAAGATTGTGCATTAATTGACTGAGATTAGTTTAGCAGCAAATTCCGATAGGCGTAAATGCAAAATTAAACGGTTGGTATAAATTTATGGATTTAAGCCGATACCAGTAAATATCAAAATGAAACGCCGCACCGGCACGCGAGAGCCGGCGTGGCGCCGAGGCGAAGGGGGCGGGAGGTTCGGCAGAGGAGCACACGCCGCGAGACCGCAGCGTGCGCATGAAGGCGTTCAGTTCGCGGCCAGATCGAGATGGAAGAAACGGTTGAAGCCCGTGGAGGTGTAGTCGCCGAAGCGTTCGCCCTTGATGAAGCCGTGGCGCTGGTACAGCGTCACGGCGGCCTCGAACGCATCGCCTGAACCGGTCTCCAGGCTCACACGCGTATAGCCGCGCTCGCGTGCAAGGTCGAGTAGGTGCGTGAGCAGTCGGGAGGCCACGCCGCGGCGCAGGTGCGCCGGATAGGTGCGCATGGACTTGATTTCACCGCGGGTGGGCGAGAGTTCGCGCAGTGCGCCGCAGCCGAGCAAGGTGTCGTCCTCCCAGGCGGTGAAGAACGCGATGTCCGGCCGCTTGAGGCCGGATAGGTCGAGCGCGAACACGCTGTCCGGCGGAGAGTTCGCATGCATGCCCTGCAGGTGCAGACGCAGAAGATCCTTGACCTGCGGATGTTGGAAGTCGCCTGGTTTGATGATCATGGAAAGAGTCCCGTCGTCTTTCGGCAGTAGAGGGGCGCCGCGCAGAGGATGCCGCGCGGCGGGCAGATGTACGGTGCGTATCGGAGGTCGGGCGCGGCGTCAGTATCGCATTCACCAAAATGGCTGGGCAGCCATGGTCATTCTGTTTTCGCGCCGGCCATTGCGCGTCGGTTCGATTCATTTTCCTCGGTAAGGATGCTTGACCTGAGCTGAATCGTGTAGCCAAACGGCACGTGAGTTTCCGTGCTGCTTTCTGCTGCGGACAACTTTTCTGATAGCCCACACGTACAAAGGTACAGTGCTGCATGGTCAAGAAAACATCTCCCGAACAGCGGCGCGAACTGGGCGCCTTTCTCACCAGCCGGCGTGCGCGACTGCAGCCGAAGGATTTCGGCCTCCCGGATGGCCCGCGCCGCACGCCCGGCTTGAGGCGGGAGGAAGTCGCCGTCCTGGCCGGCGTCAGTGTCAGCTGGTACACCTGGCTGGAGCAGGGGCGCGATATTCAGCCGTCGGTCGATGCGCTGGAGCGCATCGCCAAGGTCATGAAACTTGATCGCGTGGAGTCGTCCCACCTGTTCGCGCTGTCGACGCGGGAGGCGCCGACCGCCGCGTCGTCCGGCGAGACGGAAGTGAGCGCCGGGCTCGAACAGCTGGTGCGCGCCATCAATCCGATCCCCGCCTATGTCCGAAACGCGCGCCTCGACATCCTCGCGTGGAACGACGCGATTGCCGACTTGTTCGTCGATTACGGCTCGTTGAAGCCGCACGAACGCAACACCTTGCGCTTGCTCTTTCTGTATCGGCCGTATCGCACCTTGATCCTCGACTGGGAGCAGATGGCGCGCGGCATGATTTCGGCGTTCCGCGCGGCGCGTGCGCGTGCCACGGACAAGGCCCCGTTCGACGAACTCGTCGAGGAACTGTCCGGCGAGAGCGCGGAGTTTCAGGATTGGTGGAAGGACATCGACGTGAAGGGCTTCGACGAAGGCAGCAAACGGCTTCAGCATCCGACCGCCGGGCATATTTCGTTCACCTACGTCGCCTTGACGCCGGAGGGGCGGCCGGACCTCTCGCTGGTGACGTATATCCCCAAGATCGCTGCCTATGACCGGCAGTCATAGGATTACAGCACGCCTTCTTCGCTGAATCGAGACTCCCTACACTGACCTTCATCGCAGCACTGAACGCTGCTCAATCAAAGGTCATGGAGGTCGTCGATGTCAGTCCCCGCCACGCTGTCGAACCCGCAAGCAGCCGCTGTCGCCGTTTCCCGCAATCCCGCCACCGGCGAATGGATTGAAAGCTACCCGTTCCAGACGCCGAGCGACGTCGAACGCATTCTCGACGAGAGCGCGGCAGCGTTTCGCCTCTGGCGTGCCACCCCGATGCGCGAACGCGTGGCCGCCTACGGCCGTCTGGCCGCCGAGTTGCGGGGCAGGACCGACACGCTCGCCGCCCTGATCACGGCCGAGATGGGCAAGACGCTCGCCGCCGCCCACGCGGAAATCGAAAAGTGTGCGAGCACCCTCGACTGGATCGCCCAGAACGGCCCGGCGATCCTCGCGGACGAACCGGTCGACGTCGATGGCGACGATCAGGTCCACGTGTCCTATCTGCCGGTCGGCACGATCCTGGCCGTGATGCCCTGGAACTTCCCGTTCTGGCAGGTGATTCGCGCATCGGGGCCGATCATGTTGTCCGGCAACGGCTTCCTGCTCAAGCACGCGCCGAACGTGATGGGCTGCGCGTATGCGCTCCAGGCGGCATACGAGGCGGCCGGCTTCCCGAAAGGCTTGTTCGCCAACCTGAACACCGACAACGACACGGTGGCCCGCGCAATCCGGGACGACCGGATCGCGGCCGTCACGCTGACCGGCAGCATGCGCGCCGGCGCCGCCGTGGCGGCCACCGCAGGGCAGGCCCTGAAGAAGAGCCTGCTCGAACTGGGCGGCTCGGACGCGTTCATCGTGTTGGCCGACGCGAACCTCGACCTGGCCGTGAAGGCCGCCATCGAGGCCCGCTTCCAGAACGCCGGGCAAGTGTGTCTGGCGGCCAAGCGCTTCATCCTTGAAAAGCCGATTGCCGAGGCGTTCACGCGCAAGTTCGTGGAAGCCGCGAAGCGATTGATCGTCGGCGATCCGCTCAACCCGGACAGCGCGATCGGCCCGATGGCCCGCGCGGATCTCCGCGACGAGCTGCATGGCCAGGTCGAGCGGACGATCGCCGCCGGCGCGACGCTCCTGCTCGGCGGCACGAAGCTGGACGGTGCCGGCAACTTCTACGCGCCCACCGTGCTGGCGAACGTGATGCCGGGGATGGCCGCGTTCGACGAGGAGACGTTCGGCCCCGTGGCGGCCATTACCGTGGCCGAGAACGTGGAGCACGCGATCGAGCTGGCCAATGCGAGCGACTACGGGCTGGGCGGCAACCTGTGGACGCAGGACGTCGCACGCGCCCAGCGCATCGCGCGTCGTCTGGAAACGGGCGGGGTGTTCATCAACGGTTTCTCCGCGTCGAACGCCCGGATTCCGGTCGGCGGCGTGAAGAAGAGCGGGTATGGCCGCGAGCTGTCGCATTTCGGCCTGCGCGAGTTCACCAATGCCCAGGCCGTCTGGGCCAAGACCGTGAACTGAGCGCATCGCTCGACAACCCAACCCTGAACCTTGAAACCGAAGAGAGCCCACATCATGTCCCATTCCACCACCAGCCCCGTCTTGCAACCGGTGACGATCGGCGGCCTGTCGCTCAAGAACCGCATCGTGATGGCGCCGATGACACGCAGCCGCTCGGACGACGCGGGCGTGCCGCCCGACTATGCCGCCGACTACTACGCGCAACGCGCCAACGCCGGCCTGATCATCACCGAAGCGACCAATATCTCGGCGCAGGCGCGCGGCTATCCGCGCACCCCCGGCATCTGGACGGAACCCCAGATTGCCGGCTGGAAGCGCGTGACCGATGCCGTGCATCGCCAGGACGGGAAAATCTTCCTGCAGCTGTGGCACACGGGGCGCATGTCCCACCCCGACATGCACGATGGCGGCCTGCCGGTGGCACCGTCGGCCATCAAGCCGGCGGGCCAGATCCGCGTGCATGACGGCATGAAGGATTTCGTGACGCCGCGCGCGCTCGAAACGAGCGAGATTGCGCCGATCGTGGACGATTACCGGCGCGCCGCGGAAAACGCCAAGCGGGCGGGCTTCGACGGCGTGGAAGTGCATGCGGCGAACAACTATCTGCTGGAGCAGTTCATTCGAGACAGCACCAATCACCGCACCGACGCGTACGGCGGCTCGCTCGAAAACCGCCTGCGCTTTCCGCTCGACGTGGTGCGCGCCGTGGTCGACGTATGGGGCGCGGAACGGGTTGGCATCCGCATCTCGCCCGTCACGACCGCGCCCGGCGATACGCCGCTCGACAGCAACTCGGCCGACACCTTCGGGGCCTTCGTCGATGCCCTGTCGCAGCTTGGTTTGCTCTACATCCACGATATCGAAGGCGTCACGCAACTGAGCCGCGAGGCGTCCGACGGCATGAGCTTCACCGCGTTGCGCAAGCGCTTCAAGGGCGCCTACATCGCCAACAACCAGTACACGCTGAATCTGGCGGAAACCACGCTGGCAGCGGGCGATGCGGATCTGTTCAGCATCGGCCGGCCGTTCATCGCGAATCCGGATCTGGTTGGCCGGCTTGCCAGTGGGGCGCCGCTCGCGGAAGCACCGAAGCAGTACTGGTATGGCGGCGACGCGACCGGCTATTCGGACTGGCCCGCGATGAAGGCTTGAACGCGATACCGAGCACCTTTTTTACCTCGTAGTGACTTTTCCTTAAGGAGTCTGAATCATGTTTTCGATGAACCGATTTGCATCCGGTGTTGCACTCGCTGCCGCGTTGACGGCAAGCCACGCGGCTGTCGCGGAACCCGTCAAGAACGTCGTGCTCGTTCACGGCTTCTTCGCCGATGGTTCCGGCTGGCAGGGCGTCGCGGATATCCTGACGCGCGACGGCTTCAAGGTCTCGGTCGTGCAGCAGCCGGAAACTTCGTTCGAGGACGACGTGAAGGCGGCCCGCAATGCGATCGACGCGACGGATGGGCCGAGCATCGTGGTGGGGCACAGCTATGGCGGCATGGTGATCACGCAGGCGGGGGACGATCCGAAGGTCGCGGGGCTGGTGTACGTGGCCGCGTTCGAACCGGACGTCGGCGAAACCCTGCGAGACCTCGCCGAGAAGATGCCGCCTGCCACCAAGGGCATCAAGCTCACGAAGGACGGCCATCTGTACTTCGACCAAGCCAGCTTTGCGGCCGATTTCGCGGCCGGCGTTCCGCCCGCGGCCGCCAGCTTCATGGCGATCTCGCAGGTCCTTCCCGCGGTGCAGACCGCCAATGCCCCGGTGACGCAAGCCGCGTGGAAGTCGAAGCCGAGCTGGGCCGTGGTCTCCAAGGAGGACCGGACGGTCAATCCCGACCTGGAGCGATTCATGGCGCAGCGCGCGGGCAGCACGGTGACGGAAATCCATGGCGGTCACGTGGCGTTTATCGCGCATCCCGCGCAAGTCGCGAACGTCATCGAGCAGGCGGCGCGCGACGCGGGTCGCGCACGGTAAGCCGAGGAGAACCGGTCGGCGTCGTTCGAGAAAGTTGTAGACGACTGGTCTAATCGTGGCTATAGTGGCCGACATGGAACACCCACGGTTGGCTTGTGAAGCGATCGTGCACGTGCGTCGTTGCTTGTGCCGGCACGGCAGGAACAGCGAGCACGCTTTTTTTTACATTGAAACTAGACGACTGGTCTACTTAATGACGCAGTCGTTTTCGACAGGAGCAGCGAAATGAAAGTGCTGATGGTTTTGACCTCTCACGACGAACTGGGCAACACCGGCAAGAAGACGGGCTTCTGGCTCGAGGAACTGGCCGCGCCTTACTACGCATTCAAGGACGCCGGCGCGGAAATCGTCCTGGCGTCGCCGAAGGGCGGTCAGCCTCCGCTGGACCCGAAAAGCAACGAACCGGCCTTTCAAACCAGCCTGACCCATCGTTTCGAGGCCGATGCCGCCGCCAACGCGCAACTCGCCGCCACCGTGCGTCTGGACAGCGTGTCCGAGTCGGACTTCGACACGGTGTTTTATCCCGGCGGCCACGGCCCGCTGTGGGACCTCGCCGAGGACGCGCATTCCATCGCATTGATCGAGGCGTTCCTCGCCGCCAACAAACCGGTGGCGCTGGTCTGCCATGCGCCGGGTGTGCTGCGTGACGTCAAGTCGCCGGACGGACGCCCCGTCGTCGCAGGCCTGCAGGTGACGGGCTTCGCCAACACCGAGGAAGACGGCGTCGGGCTGACCGATGTGGTGCCGTTCCTGGTGGAGGACATGTTGAAGGCCAACGGCGGCGTGTATTCGAAGGGCGCGGATTGGGGCTCGTACGTGGTAGCGGACGGCCTGCTGATTACCGGCCAGAACCCGGCGTCGTCCGCCGAGGCCGCCGCTCGCCTGATGGCGGAACTCGCGCGCTGAACGCAGGCGCAAGCCAACCCAACCGAAACCTGGAGAACCCCATGTCCACCACCACGCAAGTCAATCGGTCCCACGCCATGTTCGATGGCCCCTACACCCTGAGCATCGCAGGCAGGCAGGTTGCCGCGACCTCGTTTTTCGATGTCATGAATCCCGCCACCGGCGCGGTCCTGGCGCGAGCGCCGGCTGCCACGCCGGAGCACATGGAAGAGGCCATCGCCGCGGCGAAAACCGCGTTCAAGACGTGGTCCGCCTTGCGCTACGAGGAGCGGCAGGCGTACCTGAACGCGTATGCCGACGCGCTGGAGGCGCATCGCGACGAACTGGCGCGCCTGCTCACGCAGGAACAGGGCAAGCCGCTCGCGACGATGGCCGAACCCGAGGTCGATCAGTCGATTTCGTGGATTCGCCAGATCGCGGCGCGCCGGATTCCGGTCGAGATCGTCGAGGAGACCGATACGCACGTCGTCGAACTCCATCACACGCCGCTCGGCGTGATCGGCGCGATCACGCCGTGGAATTTCCCGGTCCTGCTGGCGTTGTGGAAGGTGGCGCCGGCACTGATCACGGGCAACACGATGGTGATCAAGCCGTCGCCGTTCACGCCGCTGTCGACGCTGCGTTTCGGCGAGATCGCGCAGACGGTATTGCCGGCCGGCGTGCTCTCCGTCGTGTCCGGCGGCAACGAGCTGGGGCCGCAACTGACGGGCCACGCCGACATCGCGAAAATCAGCTTCACCGGATCGACGGAAACCGGCAAGCACGTGCTGCGTTCCGCCGCCGGCACCATCAAGCGCGTGACGCTGGAGCTGGGCGGCAACGACGCGGCCATCGTGCTGCCCGATGCCGACTATCGCTCGATCATCCCGCAACTGTTCTGGGGCGCCGTCGGCAATTCCGGCCAGTGGTGCGTCGGCATCAAGCGGCTCTACGTCCACAGTTCGTTCCATGCCGATTTCGTCGCGGCGTTCGTCGAGTATGCGAAGCAGCAGAAGATGGGCGACGGGCTCGATCCCGCCGTGACGGTCGGCCCGGTTCAGAACAAGATGCAGTTCGACAAGGTGAAGACCTTCCTCGACGACATCAAGGCCAACGGCCAGAAGGTGGTGCTCGGCGGCGAAGTCGATGCGTCGCGGCCCGGCTACTTCATCCCCGTGACGGTGGTCGACAACCCGCCGGAAACCTCGCGCATCGTTCAGGAGGAGCAATTCGGGCCGATCGTGCCGATCATCGCCTACGACGACGTGGACGACGTGGTCGAGCGCGCCAACAACAGCCCGTATGGGCTCGGCGGATCGGTCTGGGGGCGCGACACCCGCGCGGCCGCGGCGGTGGCCCATCGCCTCGAGACCGGCATGGTGTGGGTCAACGAAATTCACACGCAGGGCGTCGACATTCCGTTCGGTGGGCAGAAGCAGTCGGGCCTGGGCACGGAACACGGCAGCGAAGGGCGTTTGCTGTTCACGAATCCGAAAACCGTTCTGATTCGCAAGTGAGGGCCGCCATGCGCGCTTACGTCGTGATGATCCGGGAGCGAGTGAACGACCCCGGTGCCGCGTAAGTCGAGCCGCGATTGAACCGCATGAAGCAGTGGTCGTGGCCCGGGGCGGGCCGCGACCGATCACGATGATCGATTGAATTTGAGAGGTGATTCCATGAGCAACAACATCGAAGGCAAGGTGGTCCTGATTACGGGCGGCAGCACGGGCATCGGCGAGGAAACGGCGCGCCACCTGGCCGCACTCGGGGCGAAGGTGGCGATCGCGGCGCGACGCAAGGACAAGCTGGACGCGATCGCCGCCGAGATCGGCGCGGCCGGACATGCCGTGCGCGCCTATGCGCTCGACGTGACGGACAAGCAGCAGGTGGAAGCGGTGGTGGCCGGCGTCGTCGCCGATTTCGGTCGCCTCGACGTCCTGATCAACAACGCCGGCATCATGCCCATTCGACCGATGTCCGAGGTCAACACCGACGAATGGGATGCGATGATCGATGTCAATGTGAAGGGCACGCTGTACGGCATCGCGTCGGTATTGCCGCGATTCATCGCACAGCAGGGCGGCCACATCATCAATTTGAGTTCGGTGGCCGGCATCAAGGTGTTCGCGCCGGGGGGCACCGTCTATTCGGGGACCAAGTTCGCCGTGCGCGCCATCTCGGAGGGTTTACGCCAGGAGGTTGGCGAACATATCCGCGTGACATCGATCGAGCCGGGCGCCGTTGACAGCGAACTGAAGCACAGCACCTCGGGTGGCGCACGCGATACCGTGCTCGATTTCTATCGGCAGGCGATCCCCGCCTCATCGGTGGCGCGGGCCATCGCGTTTGCGATCGAGCAACCGAACGACGTCGATATCAACGAGATCGTGTTGCGCCCGACTAAACAGGAATTCTAGTTCCGGAGGGGGCGGGGGAGGTCAAAGTCGCGAACCCGTTGCTCGACAAGGGCCCGGTGGGGGCGGGCCGCCCGGTCTGCGCGGCAGACGGTGTTGCGCGAGTCAGTGGCGGGTAAGTCGAGGTTCGTTATCGTGGCCGTGCTGTCTGCGCCGACTATCGAGGATTAAGGTTTCCTAATTTTCCGAGGCCGATCGGAGGTGCATCGCGAACATCTGACGAATCCGCCGATGCCCGCGGAGCAAAAAGTCACAATGTAGATACGTATCGCGCACACAAGACCTATATGATGCGGATCGAGCGTTCCGTGTCGCAGGGTTCGTCATGATCAGTAATGCTCAGTAATGTGGTGGGGAAAGCCATCGATGTATCTTCCGGCGGTGGCGATGTCCTGTTTTACCAAGCCGCCTTGACAACCTGCGGCGCTTCGAGGCGAGACGCCCGACCCCTCCAAAAACGGAAGTCCATCATGAATGCTTTGGGGTACTGGCTGATGCTCGGCCTGCTGCGGCTCCTGTCCGTCCTTCCGTATGCGTTGGTCGCGAGAATCGGCAGCGGGCTTGGTACCGTGCTTTATCGCATTCCGAGCCGGCGCAGACACGTCGTGCGGGTCAACCTGCTCCTCTGCTTTCCGCTGAAAACCGACGAAGAGCGCGAACTGCTGGCGCGCATGCATTTCGAGCATGTCGTGCGCAGTTACCTGGAGCGCGGATTCCAATGGTTCGGCAGCGCGCGATCGATCCAGCGCCTGGTCGTGTTGGACAGCCATATCGATCTCCATGACCCGAATGCGCCGCCCACGATTTTCATGGGCTTCCACTTCGTCGGCATCGAGGTGGGTTGCATGCTTTATTCGTCGTCGCTGCCTGTCGCGGCGCTTTACACGCGCATGTCGAACCGTCGCGTGTGCGATCTCGCCAAACGTCAGCGCGGACGCTTCGGCGCCGAGATGATCGAACGCAGCGTCAGCGCGAAACAGCTCGTCAAACTGCTGCGTGCCGGAACGCCGGTGATGCTCGCGGCGGATATGGACCACGGCCTCGCCGGCTCGGTGTTTGCGCCGCTATTCGGCGTTCAGGCTTGCACCTTGACGTCGGTGTCGCGCCTGGCGAAGTTGAGCGGCGCACGCGTCGTTCCGTTCGTCACGGAAGTGCTGCCGGATTTTCGCGGCTACAAGCTGACGATCTTCGAAGCGCTGGAGGGCTATCCGACCGATAACGCATTGATCGACGCGCGGCAGATGAATGCCTTTCTCGAAGCACAGATCGTGCGGTTTCCGGATCAATACTATTGGGTGCATCGACGGTTCAAGAATCGTCCGGCGGGTGAGCCTGGCGTGTATTGACGACGCCGGTCGCATCGGACGATCGCCGAATTCCCGACGGCAAGGCAGGGGATCTGGCGCTGCCCGCGTCACGCTGAATCCATCGAGCATCGAAGAAGCTTGACCCGACGGTGACCTTTGCTCCGTGACGACGCAGCGGCCGAGGCGCCGCATGCGCATCACCCGAACCATGCGCTTTGCATTCAGCCGCGCCTGTGTTCCCCCTGCACGCCGAAAACTCCACACAACAGTTTTACGGGTCGTCCTCCGGCAGCGAGGCCGAAACGGTGTTGCAGCAGGGCTACCCCACTCGAGCAAGCCGACCCAACAGCCGCATCGTCTATTTGTACGATGTGTGACATCTGTTTACCTGAATATTAGTGTGTGTTACGTTTCTGTCCGAATAGAAGCATCGATCGCCATTGTCAATTAGAGATTGTGCGGATGCTTTCCATCGTCGATACCAGAAAATTTCCTCACATGTCATCAGACGTCCCGATCTCTAGACGCAAATTCCTGCTAGGCGCCGTGCTGGCGTTGCCCACGCTGGGCGTGCTCGTCAATACGCTGAGTGCTGCGGATGCCGCCGACATGGCGGCCCCCGATCTCGCCGCCTATCACCCCGAGTTTCTCTCTGCCGACGAGTGGTCTTTCCTGCTCTCGGCGTGCGACCGGCTGATCCCCGCGGATGGGCGTGGCCCCGGCGCGCTCGAAACCAATGTGCCGATCTTTATCGATCAGCAACTGCACGGCGACCTGGGCGCAGAAATCTATCTGCAAGGGCCGTTCAACACGCACGCCCCCAAGGAGCTCGGTTATCAGTTGCCATATACGCCGCAGGAGATCTACCGGCGCGGCATCGCCCTGACCGACAGCTATTGCCGCCGAACCTTGCACAAGCGCTTCCACGAGCTCGACACGGCCGCTCAGGACACCGTGATGGCGGCCTTGGCCGCCTCGCAGGTGGCATTTTCCGACGACGGCGAACCCGCGCTCACGGCCGGGCAATTCTTCGGGCAGATGCTTGCGGATTCAAAGAACGGTTACCTGTCCGATCCGATGTACGGCGGCAACAAGGGCATGAAGGCATGGATTGCCATCGGTTTTCCCGGCGCACGCGCCAGCTTTCTCGAATGGGTGTCGCAGCACAACGTCAAGTATCCGCTCGGGCCGGTGAGTCTGAACGGCCAGCGGGCTTGAGCGGCACTTTTGATACGGCGCAGCGATGCGCCATCGACGCAGAATTCAACGAGGAACACCGTGGCAAAGATCACTAATGATGCCGTCGACGTTGTCGTCGTCGGGCTCGGCTGGGCCGGCTCGCTCATGAGCATCGAGCTTGCCCAGGCGGGGCTGAAGGTCCGGGCGCTGGAGCGCGGAGAAGATCGCAGTAACGCGGATTTTGCCTACCCCAAGCCGGCGGACCAGTATGCCTATGGCGTGCGAAACAAGATCATGGTGACGCCGCGAGACGGCGCCCTGACCGTGCGCCACAGCACCAACGACACCGCATTGCCCACCCGCAAGTGGGGCGCCTTCGTGCCGGGAACGGGCGTGGGCGGTTCGGGCCTGCACTGGACCGGTGTGCTGATTCGCCCGACACCCACCGACCTCAAGCTCAAGACGTATGCCGACCAGGCGTACAAGAAAGGCCAGCTCGAAGACGGCATGCAGGTGCAGGATTTCCCGTTTTCCTGGGACGAGATCGAGCCGCACTACGACTTCTTCGAAAAGGTGTGCGGCATGTCGGGCGTCACCGGCAACCTTCGCGGCAAGCTTCAGGAAGGCGGCGATCCGTTCGAGGGGCCGCGCTCCAACCCGGTGCCGCTGCCGCCGCTCGAAGATACGCTGAACAACACGATGTTCTCGGACGCCGCGCGCAAGCTCGGTTATCACCCGTTCTCGAACCCGTCCGCCAATGTCTCGCGCGCGTGGACCAACCCGTACGGCAACCAGATCGCACCGTGCAACTACTGCGGTTATTGCAGCAAGTACCCGTGCCTCAACTTCTCCAAGGCATCGCCGCAAACGGCCGTGCTCGATGCGCTCAAGCGCATGCCGAACTTCTCCTACCGCGTGAATGCGAACGTGCTGCGCGTGGAACTGCATGCGGATGGCAAGACCGCCAAGGGCGTGACCTATGCCGACGCCCACGGCAACGAAGTGTTCCAGCCGGCGAAGATCGTCGTGTTGGCCGGCTTCCAGTTCGTCAACGTTCGTCTCATGCTGCTTTCCGGGATCGGCAAGCCCTATGACCCGGTCAGTGGCAAAGGCGTCGTCGGGCGTAACTACGCATTCCTCAGCAACGGGGGAGCCAGCCTGTTCTTCAAGGACAAGCATTTCAATCCGTTCGCGACCGCCGGTGCGACCGGGCAACTGTTCAACGATATTTCGCCCGGCAACTTCGACGGCCCGTCGCTCGGCATTCTGGGTGGCGCGAAGATCCAGAGCGCGCAATCGACGGGCGCGCCCATCGGCACCGCGCTGCCGCATGGCACGCCATCGTGGGGCAAGGGCTGGAAGGAAGGGATGCAGGACTGGTATGGCCACTCGATGCGAATCAGCATCACGACGAGCTGCATGTCGTACCGCGATCACTACGTCGATCTCGACCCGACGTACAAGGACCCCTGGGGGCAGCCGCTGCTTCGCATCACGTTCGACTGGAAGCAGAACGAACTGAAGCTTCAGCAGTATCTGCGCAAGATCGTCCTGAACCTCACGCAAGAGCTGAATCCCGACAGCTACAGCGAGAGCTTTCTGGCGATGGATTCGCATTGGGACATCACCAAATACGTGTCGACGCACAACGTGGGTGGCGCGGTGATGGGCGATTCGCCGGAAACCAGCGCGCTGAACCGCTACCTGCAAAGCTGGGACGTGCACAACGTGTTCGTGCCGGGCGGCAATGCGTTCCCGCAAAACTTCCAGGCGAATCCGACCGCGACGATCGGGGCGATCACGTTGTTTGCCGCGCGTGCGATCAAGGAGCAGTACCTCAAGAATCCGGGCCCGCTCGTCCAAGCATGAACGCCATGACCTCATTCAAGACTTTCATTGCGGCGGCGCTGGCTGCCGCCGCATTCGGCGCCACCTCGGCGCAGGCGCAGCCGGCCGGTTCCGCCGATGCGGACCTGATCAAGCAAGGTGCATATCTGGCGCGTGCCGGCGATTGCATGGCCTGTCATACCGTCAAGGGCCGCGCGCCGTATTCGGGCGGGTTGCCGATTCTGAGCGACCTCGGCACGATCTATTCGACCAACATCACCCCCAGCAAGAAGAGCGGGATCGGCGACTACACCGAGCAGCAATTTGCCACGGCGTTGCGTCATGGCATTCGCGCCGACGGCTCGCATCTGTATCCCGCGATGCCGTATCCGTCCTACGCGAAAATCACGGACAGCGACGTTCATGCGCTCTACGCGTACTTCATGCACGGTGTGGCACCGAGTGATGATGCCGCGCCCATCACCCGCTTGAGCTTCCCGTTCAACCAGCGCTGGGGCATGGCGCTCTGGAACTGGGCATTCACCTCCGACAAGCCGTTCACCGCGCCGGATGGAGTGAGCGAGCAGGTGCGACACGGCGCTTATCTCGTGGAAAGCCTGGGACACTGCGGCAGTTGCCACACGCCGCGTGGCGTGGCGATGAACGAGAGAGCCCTCGACGGCAGCGACGCCCGCTTTCTGTCCGGTGGCAAGCTCAACGGCTGGAACGTGCCGTCGCTGCGCGGCATGCCCCAGTGGAGCCAGCAGGATGTGGTCGACTATCTTCAGACCGGACGCAATGCCCGCGCGGCCGTGGCGGGCGAGATGACCTCGGTGGTGGAGAACAGCACGTCGCATCTGAGTGACGCGGACCTCTCCGATATCGCGGCCTATCTCAAGACGCTGCAGGCAAAGGATGGCGCCGGGGTTCAAGGTGCGGCGATCGGCGCGAGCGGCGCCGACGCGACGACCGCGAAGTTGACCGCGGCGCAAAATCTGACGCTCGGCGAGCGCCTGTATATCGACAACTGCAGCGCCTGTCACTTCGTAAACGGCCGGGGCGCGCCACGCGTGTTCCCTCATCTCGACGGTGCGACCGTGGTCAATGCAGCGGACCCGACCGGCCTGATCCACGTGATCCTGGCCGGCGCGAGCACCCCTTCCACGCAGAAGGCGCCGTCGGTCCTGCCGATGCCGGGCTTCGCCGCTCGCCTGAGCGACGACGAAGCGGCGCAACTCGCGAGCTTCGTGCGTGGTGCGTGGTCCAATCATGCGGGTGCCGTCAGCGCGCAGGATGTCGAGAAGGTTCGGCGCACGTTGGGGCCGGTGGCTGCTGCCGGGCGGTGAATCGTAGCGGGGCTTGGATCGCATCGTCACGATGCCGATGAAGCACATCGCTCGTTGTCGAACCGACATCCCCCCGACTGTCATGCCCAGCCCGTCATGACAGTCGGCCAACCCATCGCGTCACTGGCGTGATCCGCGGGAACGCACGGCATTAAGCTGCCTTTCCCGTCGCCGCGTGTCGCGGCGGCACTCCGGATCGCGCCACGCGGGCATGCCGCCGTGCGTGCGCGGGTCCGCTTTCTGCGAGCCCCAACATGACCACGCTCACGCCGCCCGTCACGGACGACAGCTTCGCGCAAGCCGTCCTTCAATCGCCGATTCCGGTGCTCGTCGACTTCTGGGCCGACTGGTGCGGCCCCTGCAAGATGCTCGCCCCGGTGCTCGCGGAACTGGCCTCCGCCTATGCGGGCCGCCTCGCTGTCGTCAAGATCAATGCCGACGAAAACAAGCAGACCATGAGCGAGCATTCGGTGCGCGGCCTGCCCTCGCTGCTGCTGTTCGCGAACGGCCGTGAGCTCGCGCGCGTGGTCGGTGTGCAATCGCGCACTCGCCTCGAAGTGTTTGTCGACGCGCACCTCGAAGCGCTGGAGGGTGCACGATGATGCGCGCCTATCACGACGACGCGGCGCTGAAGGCTGTTGCGCTCGAACGCCTCGCGGCCGGTGCCGAGTCCGGCGCTTTGCGTCCCGGCCCGTTCGCCTGGCACGGCGATGGTGGCAGCGCCGCCGGCTGCGTATTGTGCGATGCCGACCTAGACGCGTACCCGCGCGTGCTTGGCCTGCCTGCCTGGCTCGCGCTGGCGATCGATCACCTGAGCGCCATGCAGGCTTCGCGCGAAGCCGCCGTCGATATCGCCAAAACGCTGTTCGAGGCGGTGCCGGTGGGTGCCGATCTGAGTGCGCTGGGCAGCGAAATGATGGGCGCATTGTTGGCCCGGCTGGTTGAAGCGTTACCGGCCGGACAGGCCCCGCGCCTGGCGCACTTGCTCGGCGAGGTCGCCGCCGCGCACGCGGCCCGGGCAAACGGCGACACGGTTTCGCCGGCCGCGTGGAAAGCGCTGCGGCGCGCGGCGGTCGAATTGACCGACGCGACGCCGGGCGAGGGCTTCGTCGCGGCGATCGCGGCTGGCGTGGAAGCCGCTGGCTGGGACCCGGAGGCGTCGCCGGCGGCGCTGATCGATACCTTGCGGGCCTTGACCGGCGTGTGCGACCTGCAGGCCTTGCGCGCGTTCGGTTGGACCGAGGACGACGACACCCGTGTGAAGGCCGCGCTCGACGACATTTATCAACGCCACCTGGCCGACAAGCCGGACGACACGCGCACCGTGTTCGAGATCTACGCGATCGAGGCGCCAGCGGACGAGGCGCGCCTGCGCGAGCGCATGAAGGTGGGGCGCAGCGGCGTGCGCGAGGCCACCCGCTGGGCAGTCGAGCGCCTGCTGGCGCTGCTCGCGCGCTACGCCGCGCCGGCCAATGCCTGAGCGAGCGCGCGCCATGCCTGAACGTCGCCGGCCGAGGCGACGTTGAAGCGCATGAAGGCGGCCGCCTCGCGCTGATGCGAGAACATCGCGCCCGGCGCGCACAGATGCCCCTGCGCCAGCAGCGCGGTGGCAATCTGGCTGGCGTCGGGCGCGGCGCCGGGCAGCCGTCCCCACAGATACATGCCCTGCTCCGCGCGATGCGCGACCTCGATGCCGAGCGCGTCGAGCGCCTGCCGCAGCACCGGTCGCGCCGCATCCAGCCGGGCCCGCAATTGCTCGCAATGATGGCGATACGCGCCTTCCGACAGCAGCCGATAGACGATCCGCTCCGACAGGCTGCCGTTCGAGGCGCGGCTGACCGACTTGTAGCGCGACAGCCAGGCGATGCGTTCGGCATCCGCCGCGATATAGCCGACTCGCAGCCCGGCGCCGAGCGTCTTCGAGAAGCTGCCCACATAGATCACGCGCCGCAACTGATCGAGTGCCGCCAGCCGCGTCTGCGGCAGCGGGCCGATGGCAGGCAGCAGGTCGGCGTAGCAGTCGTCCTCCACCACCGTGAGGTCGTACCGTTCGGCGAGCTGCAACACACGGAACGCGCGGTGCGTCGACAGCCCGCCCGATGTCGGGTTGTGCAGGCCGGTGTTGCAGATGTACATGCGTGCACCGGTGCGCTCGCAGGCGTCGCGCAGGGCCTCCGGGTCGGGGCCGTCGGTGTCGCGCGGCACCGGCACGGCATTCAGGCCGGACGCCATCAGGCGGTCCAGCAGCAGATACGATGCGGGGTCGTCCACCAGCACCGGCTCTCCCGGCGTGCGCAGATAGGCCATCACGATCAGGTTCAGCGCGTCGGTGGCGCCCACCGTGGTGGCGATCCGGGCCGGCGTCGTGCCGATGCCGAGCGCATCGAGCCGCAGCGCGATCTGCGCGCGTAGCGGCAGGTAACCCTGCGGCTCGCCGTGATCGTGAACCCAGTCGAGGTTGCCGCGCGCCACGCCGCGAAACGCGTCCGCCACGGCCGGCGTATTGATCCAGGCGGCCGGCAGCTCGCCGGCACCGAGCCGGCTCGCGAGCGGCACTTGCGGGTCGAGCAGGCGTTGCCGCCAGTCGATCGAGGCGGGCAGCGGCAGGCCGCGCCGAATGGCGGCAGCGGGGGGCGCACGTTGCGAACCCGGCGCTTCTGCGCCGCTCGTGCCTGCCGCGTTGCCGGCGCCCGCGCGCACGTAGAAGCCCGCGCCGCGCCGCGTGGTCAGGTAGCCGTGCGCGACCAGCCGGTCGTAGGCGCGCGCGGCCGTGTCGCGGCTGACGCCGCAATTTGCCGCCACCTCGCGCAGCGATGGCAGGCGCGCGCCTTCGGCGAGCTGCCGGGCGCGGATCGCGCGCTGCACTGCCGTGAAGATCTGCTCCACCAGCCCTGGCTTCGACGCATCGGGCAGCGCCGCCAGCGCGGCGCGGTCCAGCACGAAGCCGGCTCCAGCCCGGCGCGTGCCGACGGCGACGAGAGGAGGCGGGTTCACGCTTCGCGGATCAGCACGAGGTAGTCGCCGTACATGTCGATGCGCAGCGGCAGCGCTTCGGCCAATTGGCGCAGTACGCCGTCGGGATCGCGCAGGTTGAACACGCCGCTCACGCGCCGTCGCGCAGCCGCCTCGCTGGCGCGAATCACACCGGTGCGGTAGCGACGCAACACGCTGAGCACGTCGCCCACCGCCTGGTCGGAGGCCATCAGCATCGAGCCGGTCCAGGCCAGTGCCATCGCCACCGATTCGCGCGCCTCGCGCAGCCGCTCGCCGGAGAAGCGCAGCGTCTGCCCCGCGCGCAACACATGTCGGCTGCCATCGCGCAGCGCAAGTGTGCCTTCGCCTTGCGCCACCGCCAGCATCGAGTGATCGTCGAACACGCCGAGGCTGTAGCGGCCGCGCCGCAGCGCGAACGAACCATGCGCGGTGGCGGTGACCAGCGTGGCGTCGTCGGCCCGCAAGGCCGCGTCCACCAGCACGCAGCCGGCGTCGAGCCGCCAGGCGTCGCCGGCCGAGGCGCCGACGCGATACAGCGAACTGCCGGCGTCGAGCCGCGCGTTGGCATCCGGCCCGAGCGCGATGGTGCGCTGTTCGCCGATGCCGGTGCGGAAGGTTGCGTCGTAGCCGAGCGAATGCAGCGAGCGATAGCCGAACGCGCCGAGCAAGGTCAGGCCGAGGCCCGTCTTCAGGCCGGTCTTCAATGCGCGCCGGCGCGGCAGGTCCGCATGCAGCAGCGCATCGCGGCTCGCGTGCGCACCACCGTCCGCGAGTTGCCGGAACGGCCCGAGCTTGCGCTGCAGCGATTGCCACGCCGATTCGTTGGCAGCGCTGGCCTGGCGCCAGCTGTCGAAATGCGCGCGTTCGGTGGCGGTGGCTTCGCCGGAGCGCAACAGCACTTCCCAGGCAATGGCGGACTTGACGGGATCGTTCAAGGGGGCGGGTTGATCGTGTCGTTATGGAATGCGAATCAGTGGCTTCAGGCGGCCAGGATGCACGCCAGCGCTTGCGCGATGTACTTGCGCACCATGCTGGCGGACACGCCGAGCAGCTCGGCGATCTCGCGGTAGGTCAGCCCGTCCAACTGGCTGTACAGGAACGCCTGGCGTGCCTTGCGCGACAGGCCGCGCAACAGGCGATCGACGTTGACGAGGGTCTGCACCACCTCGAGCACCGATTCGGGCGAGGGCGTGCTGGGTTCGTCGGCGGCGGCCAGTGCGGCCAGATAGGCGGTTTCCAGATCGCGGCGGCGCCACATGTCGAACACCAGGCGTCGCGAGATGGTGGTGAGCAGCGCACGCGGGTCGCGCACCGCGCGCACATCGGGCAGCGTGGCCAATTCGACGAAGGCCGACGAGGCCACGTCCTCGGCTTCCGAGGGGCAGCGCACCTGGCGGCGCAGCGTCTGCTTGAGCCAGCGATAGCTGTGCGCGAACTCGGCGGCGAGAAACTGGTTGCGGTACGCGAGATCGCCGGCTTCGGCGGCGCTGGCGTTTCGAGGCTCGTCCGCGCTCGCGCAGGGCGCCTGCAGTGCTACCGCGTCTGAGACTATCGCGTCCATACCGTAACCGTTCCGATCCTGCAGTTCGTCATTACTTTACCGTGAGCAAAAAAATACACGGCAAGTCGTTGCGCAATTTCGTGACGGCGTTGCGTGCGTCGCACGCCGCCGATCCGCGCGACGACGCAGTATAAGGACGCCGGCTCGCCTGTCGAAATAAGGATTCCTGCGTTCGTTATCAGTCTGCGGATTCATCGCGCATCTCCACTCGGGGATCGTCGGGACGCCTGGCCGGACGCATCGTGCGACGGCCGCCCGTGGCCTGACGATGCGAGCCGATCTTAGCGCGCCGTATTTTTGACGGGCCGATTGCTGTGTGGCTTTGCGCGATTCGCGCGTCGTCAAGATATGGCATGCCCTTTTTGCCGGCAAATCGTTGCTTGTCGAGCATGAAATTCCATTGCTCGCGCATTGGCCGTTGCGTATTTGCCGCAAGCGGCGCGTCTGCATGCGCCGCGCGGGCCGATTCGCGGAATTTTTTTTCGTCTGACGGTATCACTTTGGTTCGCCTCGTTCGACATACCCGGTGAAGGCGCGCCGCGATCCCCGCGCGCCCATCCCGGAGCCGCGCGCGGCGGAGGACATCGTGATAGACCGAACCGATCGACACATACTGGAAATCCTGCAGGAAGACGGCACCTGTTCGGTGGCCGAGATCGCGGAGCGCGTGAGCCTGTCGACCACGCCATGCTGGCGGCGCATCCAGCGCCTCGAGCAGGACGGCGTGATCCGCCGCCGCGTGGTGCTGCTCGACGCGGCCAAGCTCAACCTGGCCGTGACGGTGATTGTGCTGATTCGCACCGCGCATCACGGCACTGCCTGGCTCAAGGCGTTTCGCGACGCGGTGGTGGAGATTCCGGAAGTGGTGGAGGTGCACCGCATGAGCGGCCAGGTCGATTACCTGCTCAAGGTGGTGGTGCCGAACATCGCGGCCTACGATGCCGTCTACAAACGGCTGATCGGCATCGTCGAACTGCACGACGTCAGTTCGAGCTTCTCGATGGAAACCATCAAATCCACCACGGCGTTGCCGCTGGTATACAGCAGCGGGGTGCCGGCATGACGCTGGCCACTTCGCCTCGCCAGGCCGGGCGCGCCATCCCGCGCGCGCTGCCGGGGCCGAAGCCGCGCGACGCGGTGATCGCGTTGGTGATCGCTGCGCATGGGCTGCTGATCTGGCTGCTGGTGCACCACACCCGCATCGAGCTCGAATCGTCGGCGTCGGCCGCGAGCGGCGGCCGGTCGATCGCGGTGCAACTGGTCAGCCGCCCGGCCGCCGCTGCACCGGTATCGCCCGCACCGCCAGCGCCGGTGCCCGTGTCACGTCCGGTGGCGACGCCGCGCAAGGCACCGGCGCACGCCAAGGCGCCGCCGGTGCTGAACACCGAGGCGCCGTCCACGCGCGAGGTGGCGCGCCGCGCGCCGCCTGCCGCTGCGGCTCCGCCGCCATCGGTCACCACGTCCGCACCGGTGCAGCCCGCTGCATCGGCTACTCCGGCCACCCCGGCCACGGCGGCCACGGCGGCGACACCCTCGAACGACGCGACGCATCCGCCCGCGCCGGGCGCCAGCCGCCCGAGCCTCGACACCAAGCAGATCAGCAGCGGCGACATGGCCCGACTCGGTTGCCGGATTCCGGCGCCGGTCTATCCGGCCAAGGCCAGGCGGCTGGGCCAGGCCGGCGTGGTGACGCTGCGCGTGACGGTGGCCGCCGACGGCCATGTCGCCCGCGCGCTGGTGAGCCGTTCCAGCGGCTACCCGGCGCTCGACGATGCCGCGGTCGAAGCGCTGCAGGCCGGCCGCTGCCAGCCCTATCTCGAGAACGGCATGCCGCGTCAGGTCGAAGCGAGCCAGCCGATCGCCTTTCATCTGGATGACTGAACGTCGTCCGCCTTCTGGAGTCGCACATGGAACATTACGGGCTTGCCAACGTCTGGCAACAGGGTGATCTGATCACCCGCTTCATTCTGATCTTTCTCGGCGGCATGTCGGTGGTGTCGTGGGCGGTGATGATCGTGAAGGGGCTGGCGAACCGGCGCCTCGCGCGCCTGGGCCTGGCCGCGCACACGCGCTTCTGGGCCGCGCGCTCGATCGACGAGGGCATCGAGACGCTGGAGCGCAGCACGCACGACAATCCGTACCGCCAGCTCGCGCTGGCCGCGCGCGAGGCCAGCGAGCAGAAGCATCAGCCGCTGCTGGAGGACGGCCTGGGCGGCGGCGAGTGGATCGCCTACTGCGTGCGCAACGCGCTCGACGAACAGGTGGCGCACCTGCAAAGCGGCCTGGCGGTGCTCGCCTCGATCGGCAGCACCTCGCCGTTCGTGGGGCTGTTCGGCACCGTGTGGGGCATCTATCACGCGCTGGTGGCGATCGGTGCCTCCGGGCAGGCCAGCCTCGACCATGTGGCCGGACCGGTGGGCGAGGCGCTGATCACCACGGCGGTCGGCCTGTTCGTGGCGATTCCCTCGGTGCTCGGCTACAACTTCGTGGCGCGCGGCAACAAGAACGTCGGGCAGAAGCTGCTGCGTTTTTCGCACCAGCTCAACGTGTTCTACGTCACGGGGCACCGCAAGCAGCAGGACCGCCTCGATAGCCGGGCCGCCCGGCTCGGTGCCTGAGGCGCGGCCATGTCGATCCTCAACGATCCCTCCGCTTCGGGTGCCGACGACGGCTTCGTCAACGACATCAACATGACGCCGCTGATCGATGTGATGCTGGTGCTGCTGATCGTGTTCATCATCACGCTGCCGGTAATGAACCAGGCCGTGAAGGTGGCGTTGCCGAAGGCCACCGCGCAGGCCGCCGACCCCTCGCCAAAGGACATCGACGTGTCGATCACGGCAGACGGCACGGTGCTGTGGAACCGCACGCCGGTGGATGCTGCCGACCTGGCCGCACGGATCGCCGCCGCAGCGGCCGGCGCCGCCGGCGCCGCCGGTGCGGGCGGTGCGCCGCCGCCGGCCGTCAACGTCTACGCCGACGAAGCCGTGCCCTACGGGCGGGTGGCCAAGCTGCTGGCGAGCGTGCAGGCCGGCGGCCTGTCGCGCATCAACTTCGTGACCGATCCGCCGGTTGCCCCGGCCACGTCCTCGCCGGCCGCCGCGTCGCACTGATTTTCCCGCATTGCCCGACGGCTCCGCCTTGCGCTGCCGCGCCTTCGCGTGCCGGAGCGGGCCTTCGTGCGCGCACGCCGTGCCGGCTGTTCGCGGCCCGGTGTGCTCCCTTATATCGTTCGTACTCCGGAGCTTCCGTATGTCAGACCATGCCCCGCCCGACACTGTGGCCGCCCAGGCCACGGTGCCACCCGAACACGCCGCCGAACATGTGCTCGCGCTCGCCCTGGCGGCCGGCGCGAGCGCGGCCGAAGTGCGTGTCAACGACAGCGAATCGCTGTCCGTCACCGTACGCGGCGGCAAGCCCGACGAGCGTGCGTTCCGTCATGCGCACGGCATCTCGGTCACGCTGTATCGCGGCCAGCGTTGCGCCACCGTGGCGTCGTCGGACCTGTCCGGCCCGGCGCTGCAGGCGCTGATCGCTCGTGGCCTGGAGATCGCGGCGATCACCGCCGAGGACGCTTGCGTCGGCCTACCGTCGAGTGCCGATGTCGCCGCGCCGTCGAGCGCCGACGCGCTCGATCTCGATCACCCCTGGGATTTGAGCCTGCACGATGCGGTGACGCTGGCCTCGCGCATCGAAGCCGCGGCGCTGGCAGTGGACCCGCGCGTGCCGCAAACCGAGGGCGCTTCGGTGTCGAGCGCGCGTACCCGCCACTGGTTGGCCAACAGCGACGGGTTGGCGCTGGCCGGCAGCTCGACCTCGCATTCGCTGGCCTGTTCGCCGGTGGCGATCCACGACGGCCAGAAGCAGGTGGACGGATGGTGGGACACCTGCCGCCGCGCGACCGATCTGAGCGATCCGGAAGCGCTCGGCCGCCATGCCGCCGAGCGCGCGCTGGCCCGGCTCGGCGCGAAGCCGGTGCCGACCCGGACCTGCCCGGTGCTGTTCGATCCATCGAGCGCGATCGGGCTGCTGGGCGATTACCTGTCGGCCGCGACGGCGGGGCGGCTGTACCTGCACCGCTCGTTCCTCGGCGGCGCGCTCGGCAAGCCGTTGTTCGCGCCGCACGTGCGCCTCGACGACGATCCGTTCGTGGTGCGTGGCATCGGGAGCCGTGCCTGGGATGGCGCCGGCCTCGCCACGCGTGCACGCACGGTGGTGCGCGACGGCGTGCTCGACGCCTATTTCGTCGATCTGTACGGCAGCCGCCGGCTCGGCGTGGCGCTCGCCGACCACTGCATCGGCCCGACCAACCTGCGTCTGTCCAGCAGCCTGACCCGCGCCGGGGACGACTGGCCGGCGATGCTCGCGCGGCTCGGCACGGGGCTGGTGGTGTGCGGCATGACGGGGCAGGGCGTCAATCCGCTGACGGGCGATTTCTCACGCGCGGTGCATGGCTTCTGGGTCGAGGGCGGCGAGATCCGCCATCCGGTGGCGGGCGTGACGGTGGCCTCGAATCTGCTGGCGATGGCGTGTGGCCTGGTGGCGGTCGGCGCCGATGCCCTGACGCGCGGCAACGTCACCACCGGCTCCTGGTTGATCGACGCCATGCGCGTGGGCGGTGCCTGACATGACCTTCTCCTCACTTTCCTCCTCCGAACCCATCACCATGCCCGATACCGTTGCTTCTTCCCGCACGGCCCCCGTGACCCCCGAGGCGGCCGCCCATGCCCTGCTGGCCGCGCAGGGCCTCGATCTCGGTGGCCTGTTCGGCTGCGTGTCGCAGGCGATGGGCGCGCATGCCGATTTCGCCGACCTGTTCGTGCAAGCGTCGGTGTCCGAACACTGGGCGCTCGAAAAGAGCGCCGTCAAGCGCGGCGTCTATCACGCCGAAACCGGCTTCGGCCTGCGCGCGGTGCATGGCGAGCAAGCGGTGCTGTCCACCTCGCAGCGCGTCGATGCCGAAGCGCTGCGCCGCGCGGCCGGCATCGTCTCCGGCGCCACCGCGCAGGGCGGCGCGCCGGCTCGCGCGATTGCGGTGGCGAACCGCGCCGAGCCGACACGCTATTACCCGGCGGACGATCCGCTCGGCACGCTCGACTCGGCGGCCAAGATCGCACTGCTCGAACGCGTGGACCGCCACGCGCGCGCTTGCGACTCGAGCGTGGCCGAAGTCGAGGCGAGCCTGTCGGCCACCCACCAACTGGTGGTGATCGCGCGCAGCGACGGCCGCCACGCGGTGGACGTGCGGCCCCTGGTGCGGCTCGACATCAACGTGCAGGTGCTGCGCGGTGGCGCGCGCGAAAGCGCTTCGCGCACGCTGGGCGGCCGGGCCGGCTACGCGATGTTCAGCGACCCGGCGATCCGCGCGGCCGCGCGCGAGGCGGTGGAGGCTGCGCTGGGCAAGCTCGACGCGCGCGCCGCGCCGGCCGGCGTGATGAGCGTGGTGATCGGCCCGGGCTGGAACGGCGTGTTGCTGCACGAAGCGGTGGGCCACGGCCTCGAAGGCGATTTCAACCGGCGCGGCGCCTCGGCGTTCGCGGGGCGGATCGGCGAGCGGGTGGCCGCGCCCGGCGTCACCATCGTGGACGACGGCACCGTGCCCGGCAGCCGCGGCTCGGTGTCGGTGGACGACGAGGGCACGCCGGGGCGCTGCACCACCTTGATCGAGGACGGCATCCTGCGCGCCTATATCCACGACGAGACCAATGCGCGCCTGATGGGCACCACCTCCACCGGCAACGGTCGCCGCGAGTCGTATCAGTCGCTGCCGATGCCGCGCATGACCAATACCTACATGCGCGCGGGCGAGCGCGACCCCGAGGAGATCGTGCGCTCGGTCAAGCGTGGCATCTACGTGGCGCATCTCGGCGGCGGCTCGGTGGACATCACCAGCGGGCGCTTCGTGTTCTCCGCTTCGGAAGCCTTCCTGATCGAGGATGGGCGGCTCGGTGCGCCGATACGTGGCGCTACCGTGCTCGGCAACGGGCCGGAATCGTTGAAGCAGGTGCGGCTGATCGGCAACGACCTCGCGCTCGACACCGCGATGGGCGTGTGCGGCAAGGCCGGCCAGAGCGTGCCGGTGGGCGTCGGTCAGCCCACGCTGCGGATCGACGAGATGACGGTGGGCGGCACGGCCTGAGCATCCTGAGCCTCGCGTCGACAAAAACGGCCCCTCGCGATTCAGGTCGCGGGGGGCCGTTGTGTCGTGTGCAGCGGCTCGTGCGATCGCTCGGCTGCGAGCACGCGGCGATCAGCCTTCGTCGATCGTCTCGCGTTTCGCCGCGGCGTGCACGCCGAGTTCGATCACATGCTCGTGGAAGGCCGCGACGCCGGGCCGATGCGCGACGCTGATCACGGTTGCGTGGGGCAGCGCGTCGAGCACGGTGCGGTACAGCGTGCGCTCGGAGGCCTCGTCGAGCGCGCTGGTGGCTTCGTCGAGGAACAGATAGGTCGGCCGCTGGAGCAGGATGCGAGCGAACGCAAGCCGCTGCTGCTCGCCGCCCGACAGGCGGTGCGCCCAGCGGTCCACCACGTCGAGCGAATCGGCATAGTGCGCCAGCCCGCAACGGCGCAGCACCGCGTCGGCGCGCGCCGCATCGAGCGTGTCGCCGGTCAGCGGATAGGCCAGCGCGTCGCGCAACGAACCGGTGGCGATATAGCTGCGCTGCGGCACGAACATCAGCGCCTCGCGCGGCGGCATCGACAGTTGCCCCTCGCCGTACGGCCAGATTCCCGCCATCGCCCGCAGCAGGGTGCTTTTGCCGCTGCCGGAACGGCCGCGAATCAGATGATGGCTGCCGGCGGCAATCGCGAATGCCGGCGTGCCGGCCAACGTCGCGCCGTGCTGATCGGTCAGGCGCAGCGCGCCGACCGCGATGCCGGGGCCGTCGTGACGGCGCAGCGTGAGCCGCGGCGCGGTTGCTTCACCGGGCGCGGCCGGCGAAGCGGGCAGTGAAGCGGGCAGTGAAGCGGCCTGCGCATGAGTCGCGTCGAGCAGGGTCAGCAGCCGGCGCGTGACCGCGCGCAACGTGGCGAACTCCTGGTAGCACTGCGGGAAAAAGGCCAGCGTGCCCGCCACCGAACCGAACGCCGACGACACGCGCATCAGCCAACCCACCGTCAGCCCGTGCGCGGCCATTTGCGGCAGCGCGAGCAGGGCGGGCAGGATGCTGCTGATCTGTCCCGGCACCTGGGTCGAGAACATCACCATCGAGGTCACGCGGATGATGTCGAGCGCATTGCCGCGCACCAGCGCGAAGCTGCGCTTGAGCCGGGTGGCCTCGGTGGCCGCGCCGTCATAGAACGCCACCTGCTCGGCGCCGTCGCGAATCTGCAGCATCATGGCGCGGAAGTCGGCCTCGACGCGTTGCTGGTGCGCGTTCAGGAACATCAGCCTGCGCCCGGTCACATGCGTGATCAGCAGCGTGGCGCCGGTATAGGCGAACACCGCGAACACCATGTAGCCGGGAATCGACAGCGTGGTGCCGCCCGCATGCAGCGTGTACGTGCCGGTCAGCCGCCACAGCACCACGCTGAACGTGAACGCCGACACCGGCACGCTGATGATCGAGAAACTCAGCCGCAGGGTGGTGGAGACGAACAGGCGCACGTCCTCGGCGATCCGCTGGTCGGCGTTGTCGAACAGCTTGTCGCGTTCGATGCGGAAATAGCTGTCGCGGGCTGTCCAGGCGTCGATCAGATGGCGCGTGAGCCAGGTGCGCCAGCGCAGCACCAGCAGTTCGTGCAGCACGTACCCGATCAGCACCAGCGTGGCGGCCACCAGCACCACGCCGAGAAAGCTCAACAGCAGGTGCGGGATGGTGGCGAAGCGGGCCGCGCCGATCGCATCGTAGAAGCGGCCCGACCACTGATTGCTCCAGACGCCGATATAGACGCCGGTAAAGCTCAGGCCGATGATGACGGCCGCCATCGCGGCGGACAGCGGCGCCTCGGACGAGCGCCAGTAGGGCGAGACGAGTTCGCTCACGCGGGACTGCGGGCGGCTGCCGCGCGTTTCGGATTCGCGGTAGTCGAGATCGGTGGGGGGCAGGGCGGACATGGGTTCGGCTGGGGGGCAAGACGGGGAGGAACGGCGCGGGG
>NZ_BAAILN010000010.1:0-67890 GCF_054589155.1 Burkholderia sp. 3C | reverse complement strand
CGCCGCCGGCATCGCGACGTGGCGCGCCGGCGGCGGGGGGAGACTCAGAAGTCGTAGGTGCCGGTCAGCAACACGGTGCGCGACGGTCCCATCGGGATGAAGCTTGCGCTCGTGCTGCTGTAGTACAGGTTGCGGTTGAACACGTTCTTGATCGACAGGTTCAGGCCGTAATGCTTCTTGCGGTAGAACAGGCCGACATCGGTCTCGATCTGGCTGGGCAGGTGGTAGGCCGGCACGGCGGTGTAGCCGGCGTCCTGGCCGCTGGCGTAGTACAGCCCCACGCCGAAACCCACGCCTTGCAGCGTTGCGTTCTGGAAGTTGTAGGTGGTCCACAGGCTGGCGGTGTGTTTCGGGAAATTCACCCGCAGCGTGGGGTTGTAGCTCTGCTGGTAGTTGTTGTAGGTGTACTGGCCAATCACGTTGAGGCCCTTGGCCACCTGCCCCTGGAATTCCAGTTCGAAGCCGCGGCTGACCGAACCGGTGGTGCCGAGCGAATAGCCCGAGTGCACCGGATCGGTGACCGGCTGGTTGGTGTACGAGGCGCGGTAGGCCGCCATCGTCACGGCGAGCTTGTCGTCGAGCAGGTTCATCTTCACGCCGATTTCGGCCTGGTCGCTGCGCTCGGGCGGCAACAGCGCGCCGGAAAACGTGATGGCCGTGGCGGGCACGAAGCTGCGGTTGTAGCTCGCATAGGCGGCAAGCTCGTCGGTCAGTTGATACATCAGGCCGAGGCTGGGGCTGTAGGCGGACTGATGCGTGCCGGCGTTCTGCCGGCTGTTGCCGATGATGTCGAGCGTCGAGAGGTAGTTGTCGCGACGAATCGAGCCCAGCGCGTGGAATCGGCCGATATTCAACTGCTCCTGCAGGTACAGGCCGCTGCGGGTGGTCGCGTAATTCAGGCTCGGTTGCAGGTCCGCCGAGAGCGGCGGCACCGAATAGCCTCCCCAGATGTTGGGGACATTGAAGATGTTGAAGTTGTTTTCGTCGAACTGCGACACGCGGCTGTAGCCATAATCGAAGCCGATCAAGGTGGTGGACTTCACCGAGCCGTAGTCATACTTGATGCGCGCATAGCTCTGCGTGCTCAGCGTGTAGTAGATCGAGGACGAATTGAAACCGATCAGCGTGAGCGAATTGCCGGGGCCGATTGTGGAGCCGGTGCCCCAGCCGAGCTGGTGTTGGTACGATCGCAGGTAGTTCGCGCGGTTCACGAAGCTCAGATGATCATTGATCTTCTGTTCCCACTTGCCCTCCACCTCGTCGGAACGCGTTGTGAAGGCATCCTCACGATTGCCGAGCGCCTGACGAAAATAGCTGTTGTAAAAGCCGCCGCTCGCGTAGCCGACCGTGAACTGCGGGAACGGATCGCGCGTGACGATGTGCGTGTAGCCCAGTTGCAGATCGGTGTGGGCGTCCTTCCATTCGATGGTGGGTGCGAAGTAGACATGCCGGCCGCCGTCGTAGCCCATGGCGGATTCGGTCGATTTGTCGCCGGACAGCACGAAGCGGTACAGCAGCTTGCCGTCCTGGGTCAGCGCGCCGGTGCTGTCGAACGCGAGCTGCTTGTAGCCGTACATGCCGATTCCCATCTGGATCTCATGGAACGGTTCGGCCTGCGGCTGCTTCTTCGTGATGTTGATCACACCGCCCGGCGGCGAGTCGCCGGCCAGGATCGCCGACGGCCCTTTCACCACTTCCACGCTGGCAATCGCAATCGAGGGGATCAACGAGGTGGCGGCCGGGTTGGTCGAATTCGCGCCGGCCATCGACATGCCGTCGAGCATCACCGGCGCGCCGGTAAAGCCGCGTATCGAGAAATCGGGCACGCCATAAGGGCCCGGCCGGGTGATCACGCCCGAGGCATTGCGCAGGATGTCGGCCAGGGTCGTGTCGTTCTGACTCTGAATCACCGCTGCGTTGATTTCGGTGATCGACTTCGGCGTTTCGCTCAACGGGGTGTCGGTGCGCGTGAACGTGCTGGACGACTCGGTCAGAAAGCCGGTGCCGCCCGAGTCGCGGGTTGCGGCCACGCTGATCAACGGCAACTCCGCCGAGGCTTCCTCGGCCTGGGTGGCCGCGGCTTGCGGGGCGGGCGCGGAGACGGGCGCCTTGGCCGGCGATGTGGCGCGCCGCAACGTCAGATGATTGCTGTCGGTGACGACCAGTTCCACGCCGGTGCCCGCGAGCGCCTGACGAATCGCCTCGATCGGCGCGAGCCGGCCCTCGACCGGCGCCGAGCGCGCCGAACCGACCAGCGCCGGATCGAACGAGAGCGGCAGGCCCGTGCGCCCGGCGATCTGGATCAGCACCTGGTTGAGCGGACCGCTGGGCAGGTGGTAATCCTGCGCGGCGGCGACAGTCTTGCCGGCCGTCTGGGCGTGCGCGCCTGCCGCCGCGAGACATTGAGCGGACGCGATCGCCAGGGCAATGGCGCGGGGGCGGAGCAGCCTGCGGGGACGAGAAGTCACGTTCATCATGTGCGGTTCTGATCGAGTGATGTTATCTGTCGGGCGTCACGCGCAAGCACCGGGCTGGTCTCTCGCGCGACCGCCTGGCGGCAGTCACACGTCGCGTTTTCATCAGTTATGTCGAACGACGCAAGTGAAAGTGATACCGTCCCGAAGAAATTTTTTAGGCCACCTGTCGTGACCGATTCGTGACCGATTTCGGCCGCCTGATCGGCGGATTCGGGCTGGGTGACAGGGATGGCAGGCCGACGCTCGGCCTGCGCGTTGGTGGGGTGTCGATACGGATGGCACGCCGGAATGCGTGCTTCGCTGCACACGACGTGTCTGCCGCGAAAGGTGTGCAATAGCGCCCGCTGGTCCGGCGGCCATGCATCGAGCCCTGGCATGAAGGCCCGATTTGTCCGATCGATACCCCTACTTCAACCAGCCATCCACCGTGCTCCGGTTGGCATCGACCCACTTCATCACGCCTTTCTGCGGATCCGATTCGCCGCCGTCGCGAATCGCCTGCATCAGCGAGCCGAGCGTGTTGTCGTCCATCTTCCACGTGTTCATCCAGCGCGCGATATCGGGGTGGCGGCCGCCAAAGCCTTTGGTCGCGATCGCGTAGATCGCGTCGGGCTGCCCGTACACCTGCTTCGGGTCCTTCAGGTAGTGCATCGGGTATTTCGCCCACACCCAGTGCGGATTCCACAGCGTGACGACGATCGGCTCGTGGCGCTTCTCGGCGCGATCCAGCGCCAGCAACATGGCCGCCTCCGACGAGGGCAGCACCGCGGCGTCGAGCCCGTATTCCGTGCGCGCCTTGGCCGTCAGCTTCATCAGGCCGCTGCCCGGTTCGATGCCGAAAATGGTGGGCTTGCCGTCGTGCTGGAATTGCGCGGCGTTGGCGTTCAACTGATCGATGCTGTCGATCTTCACGTAGTCGGGCACCGCAAGCCCGAGCGCCGCACGCGGAAACCACGGCCCGATCTTCTCGACGCGCGACTGCACGGACGCATAGGGCGCGCCATCGGCCGAGGGCAGCCAGACCTCGAAGGTCAGGTCGAGCTTGCCCTGCGCCACACCGCTGTAAATGATCGCCTTGTCGCCGGGCTGCAGCGTGACGTGATAGCCCTTCTGCGTCAGCAGCGCCTGCCACAGATTCGCCACGGCAATGTTCTCGGCCCAGTTGTTCACGCCGATCACGATGTTGTGCTCGTCGGCGTGGGCGAACGCGGCCGGCGACAGCAGGCAGGCGAGCAACAGCCGCTGCAGGCTGCGCCGGAAAGCGCGAATGAAAGGCGGCAAGCAGACGTGGAAGCGGGAAAGCAGCGGGGGGAGCAGGCTCATGGCGGCACTCGGACGAAGTGGGTAGGGTGAGGGCGGCGAGCAGGGGGCGATCGTCTCAAGACGTGCCACGGGGTGCTCGCTCGACGACATCTTCACGACGCCAATTTGGTTTTGACAGCGAGGAATTCCGATGAAGCCCATCGGAGAAGCCGATCGATCGACCGCGCGCCGCGCCCGCTGCCGCACGCTCAGACCGGCACGGGCTCGCTGCGGGTGCGCCGCCGCTCTTCCACCATGGCTTCGATCAGCGAAGCCAGATCGTCGGTGGCGGGGTTGCGGCTTTGCGGCGACCGAAGCAGTTCGAGATCGGCCGGCGGCAACGGCGGCAGGCCGTGTTCCGCGCCGAGCACGCGCCAGTGCGCCGGCAAGGTGCAACGGTCGATGATGGTGACGGCCGCGCCGTGGTTGACGGCCACCTTGATGCCGGTCGGGCTCTGGCTCGTATAGATCACGTGATACGGCCGCCCTGTCGCCGCCAGCGCGGCCAGCCCGCGCTGGCGGTAGCAGCAGGTTTCCGGAAACAGCGCGAGCGGCACCGGCGCGCCCTCGGCCAGCGTGAAGCCCTGGTGTGCGGCCCACACCACTTCCTCGCGGCCCAGGTGCCGCCCGTCCGACTGCGCGCCGTGCCGCACCACGAGCGCCAGATCCAGTTCGCCCGCCTCCAGCCGCTCGATCAGCTCCAGCGACATCCGGCAATCGATATGCGGCCGCGCGCCGGGGCGCAGCCGGTAGAACTTCTCCAGCAGGTCGGGCAGCCACAGCTCGGCGTAATCCTCAGGCAGTCCGAAACGAATCACCGTCTGGGTGCTGCTGTGCTTCAGCGCGGTGATCGCCTCGTTCTGCACCTGAATGATGCGGCGGGCGTGAATCAGGAAGTTCTCGCCGTCGCGCGACAGGGCGAGGCGGCGGCTGTCGCGCAGGAACAGGTGCGTGTCGAGCCGCTCCTCGAGCGTGCGAATTCGCAGGCTGATGGTGGATTGCGTGCGGTGCATCTGCTTGGCGGCCGCGGTCACGCCGCCGCTGTCGACCACGGCGATGAACGCGCGCACCAGCTCGCCGTCGAGCGAGCGGAGTTGAGACCAATCGGGTTCGCTGATGGTGGTCATCGGAATTACTCGCTTTCCAAACGAAATTGTCGGTCGAATCATGCGGACGTCGCTGGGCCGATTGTTGTCGAAAACAATTCCGGCCACAAACCCGCCCACCTTTTTTCGAAACCGGAGCCCGCCGTGTCAGTTAGCCTGCTTCTCGCCGACGCAGAATGCATCGATCTGAGCGATATCGTCGATACCGACCGTTACCCCCTGCATGACCCCGATCACCCGCGCATGCGTGAGCTGCTCGCGAATTGCCGCGCGGAACTGGCCGGCAACGGCAGCGCCGTGCTGCACGGCTTTCTGCGCCCCGAAGCGTTGGCGCAAGCCGGCGCGCAAGGGCGCGAATTCGCGAAGAAAACCTACTTTTCGCACCGCAAGGTCAACGCCTATTTCACGGCGGACGACCCGGCGCTGCCGCCGGGCGACCCGCGCCGGGTCTTCATGGATCGCACCAGCGGCTTCGTTACGCGTGACGTGATCCCGGCCGATGCGGTCGTCCATCGGATCTACGTGGCGCAGGCGATGAAGCGTTTCGTGGCGGCCTGCCTCGGCGAAGCGCGGATCTGGGAATACGCCGACCCGTATGCCGGCCTGGTGCAGAACGTCATGCCGCCGGGCACCGAGCAGCCTTGGCACTACGACACCAACGAATTCATCGTCTCGATGATGACGCAGCAACCCGAAGCGGGCGGGGATTTCGAGTACTGCCCGAACATTCGCTCGCCCGAAGGCGAGAACTACGGCGGCGTGGGCGAGGTGGTGCGCGGCGAGACACGCGCGCCGATCAGCGTGATCACGCTGCAGCCCGGCGATCTGCAACTGTTCAAGGGCCGCTTCTCGCTGCACCGCGTGACGCGCGTGGCCGGCGCGATCGACCGGCACACCGCGATCTTCGCCTACTCGAAGCGGCCCGGCGTGGTGGGGCGGCTGGAGCGCACGCGCCAGCTCTACGGGCGCGTGTCGGAAATGCATCTGGAAGCCGAACGCAACCTGGTGCGGGCAGACAGCCTGGTCGACTGAGCCGATCCTGACGCCACGCCTCGAAGCCGATTTCATTATTCGTTGTACTGATCGATAACCATTACCCCCACTATCATGACGATCCTCCACCCGACCCGCCGTCCCGAAGATTGCGAACCCACCGCCGACGAGATCGCGCAGATCCAGCGCGACCGGCTTGCCGCGGTGCGCCGCGAATTGAAGAAGCGCGACCTGAGCGCGGCCATCCTGTTCGATCCCACCCACATGCGCTATGCCACCGGCTCGCGCAACATGCAGGTGTATTCGATGCGCAACCCGGCGCGCTACGTGTTCGTGCCGGCCGAAGGCAAGGTGGTGCTGTTCGAATATGCCGGCTGCGAATTCCTGGCGGCGGGGCTCGACACCGTCGACGAAATTCGCCCGGCCACGGCGATTTCCTATTACTTCTGCGACGACATGCTGCGCCAGGTGACGGAGCGTTGGGCCGACGAGATCGACGATCTGGTGCGCGCCAACGGCGGCGGCAAGCGGATCGCGATCGAGAGCGCCACCTCGGCGGCCGCGTTCGCGCTGCAGGCGCGCGGCTACGAGATTTCCGACGCGCAGGAGCCGCTCGAACGGGCACGCGCGATCAAGGTGAAGAACGAGATCAAGATGATCCGCGCCTCGCTGCGTGCCGCCGAGGAGGGCGTGCGCAAGCTCGAGGCGGCGCTGGTGCCGGGCATCAGCGAGAACGAACTGTGGTCGCATCTGCATCAGCACGTGATCGCCAGCGATGGCGACTATGTGGAGACGCGCCTGATCAGTTCGGGGCCGCGCACCAACCCGTGGTTCCAGGAAAGCAGCCCCCGCAAGATTCAGGCTGGCGAGTTGGTGGGGCTGGACACCGACGTGGTGGGCCGCTTCGGCTACTACGCCGATTTTTCGCGCACGTTCCTGTGCGGCGACGGCCCGGCCACGGACGCGCAGAAAACGCTGTACCGGCTCGCCTACGACCAGGTGCACGCCAACATGGAAAACGTGCGGGTGGGCACCACGTTCCAGGAGTTCATCGCGCGCGCCTGGCAGATTCCGCAGCCGTACCGGGCACGCCGTTACTTCGCGCTGGCGCATGGGGTGGGCATGACGGGCGAATATCCGTACATCTGCCATCGTGAGGACAACGATGCAAAAGGCTATGACGGCGTGATCGAGCCGGGCATGACGCTGTGCATCGAGAGCTACATCGGGCACGAAGCCGGCGGCGAGGGCGTCAAGCTGGAGGAGCAGGTGTATGTGCGCGACGACGGGCAGCTCGAACTGCTGTCCGACTACCCGTTCGAGGCGCGCTTGCTGGCCTGAGCCTGCACGAGCGTTGCGCAGCGCCGCCGGGCGGCCTGCGCAGGCCGACGATCCATTCGTTGCAATTGGCAGTAGACGACTGGTCTAATCACTGCTACAGTGCGCTCCATGAACTCAGCCGCCGTCCGCGAAACCGCTTCCGATACCCGCGAGGGCATCCTCTCCGTTGGCCAGACCTTGATGGCGAGCCGGGGGTTTTCGGCCGTCGGCTTGAACGAGATCCTGGCCGCCGCGGGCGTGCCGAAGGGCTCGTTCTACCACTACTTCGGCTCGAAGGACGCGTTCGGCGAAGCCTTGCTGAACCGCTATTTCGAAGACTATCTGGCCGATCTGGACATCACGCTGGCCGCGCCGAAGCAAACCTCGGCGCAGCGCCTGATGACCTACTGGCAGCAATGGCGCACGAATCAGGGCTCGTTCGATTGCCAGGGCAAGTGCCTGGCGGTCAAGCTGGCGGCCGAGGTGGTGGACCTGTCCGAAACCATGCGCGCCGCGCTCGATCGCGGCACCTCGGGCATCGTGGCCAGGCTGACGGGCGCGATCGAGGCCGGGCGCGACGACGGCTCGCTGTCGTTCGACGGCGAGCCGGCGCAGGTTGCGCAAAGCCTCTACGAGTTGTGGCTGGGCGCGAGCATTCTGGTCAAGATCGTCCGCAGCATGCAGCCGTTCGAAACGGCGCTCTCGACCACCCGCAAGATCCTGGGCATCGCCGGCTGACCTGTATGCCCGCAACAGCACTTCTGGCGAAGTGCTTTTTTTGACGCTGAAACTAGACGACTGGTCTAATTCAAAGGCGCCGTTTATCTCGATGGAGCGATACACCATGAAAATCCTGATGGTTCTCACCTCGCATGACCAACTGGGCAATACCGGGCTCAAGACCGGCTTCTGGCTGGAAGAGCTGGCGGCGCCGTACTACGTGTTCAAGGACGCGGGCGCGGAGATCGTCCTGACCTCGCCGCAGGGCGGCCAGCCGCCGCTCGACCCGAAGAGCAACGAGCCGATGTTCCAGACCGAGCATACGCACCGCTTCGAGGCCGATGCGGCCGCCACCCGGCAACTGGCCGCCACGCTGCCGCTGGCGGGCATCGATCCGGCCGGTTTCGACGCGGTGTTCTATCCGGGCGGCCACGGCCCGCTGTGGGATCTGGCGGAAGACACGCATTCGATCGCGCTGATCGAGGCGTTCATCGGGGCCGGCAAGCCGGTGGCGCTGGTGTGCCACGCGCCCGGCGTGCTGCGTCACGTGAAGGCGGCCGACGGCCGCCCGCTGGTGGACGGCAAGCAGGTCACCGGCTTCACGAACACCGAGGAAGACGCGGTGCAGCTGACCAACGTGGTGCCGTTCCTGGTGGAAGACGAACTGAAGAAGCACGGCGGCCGCTTCTCGCGCGGCGACGATTGGGCCTCCTACGTGGTGCAGGACGGCTTGCTGATCACCGGGCAAAACCCCGGCTCGTCGGCCGAAGCCGCCGCGCGGCTGCTCGCGCACCTCGCGCCGGGCAGCCAGGCCTGAGCCGGTCCGCCCGCCATCCGGCGGGCGCGGGCGGCACGCCGCGCCCATCCGCCTTAAATACTTCGTCATCCGAATCGAAATCATCATGCAACGACACGCACTCTTCGAACCGGTCGCGCTCGGCCCGTTCACGCTCAAGAACCGCATCGTGTTGCCGCCGCTGACGCGGCAGCGCGCGAGCCGCCACGGCGACGTGGCCACCGACCTGATGGCCCGCTATTACCGGCAGCGCGCCGGCGCCGGGCTCGTGATCAGCGAAGGCACGCAGATCGAGCCGCGAGGCCAGGGCTATGCCTGGACGCCCGGCATCTACAGCGATGCACAGATCGCCGGCTGGCGGCAAGTGACCGAGGCCGTGCACGACGCGGGCGGCCTGATGTTCGCGCAGCTCTGGCATGTGGGCCGCGTGTCGCATCATGCGCTGCAGCCGGGCGGCCAGGCGCCCGTTGCGCCGTCCGCGATCCAGGCCGCCAAGGTGCGCGCGTTCATCGCCACCGGCCCCGACACGGGCACGCTGGTCGAGCCGCCCGAACCGCGTGCGCTCGAACGGCAGGAGGTTCGCGAACTGGTGGCGATGTACGCGCAGGCCGCGCGCAACGCGATGGCGGCCGGCTTCGACGGCGTCGAGATCCACGCGGCCAATGGCTATCTCGTGAACCAGTTCATCTCCGAGCATGCGAACCATCGCGACGACGAATACGGCGGCTCGCTCGAGAACCGGCTGCGCTTCCTGCGCGAGATCGTCGAGGCGGTGGCGGCGGAAGTCGGCGCGGAGCGGATGGGCGTGCGCTTCACGCCGCTGTTCGAGAGCACCGATCAGGATCGCGTCTATATCGGGCTGGTCGAGGCCGATCCGCACGCAACCTATATCGAGGCGATCAAGGTGCTCGAAGCGGCCGGGGTGGCCTACGTGTCGATCGCGGAAGCCGATTGGGACAACGCGCCCGATCTGCCCGACGGTTTCCGTCGCGAGGTGCGGCGCGTGTTCTCGGGGCGGATTCTGTATGCGGGCCGCTATACGGCCGAGCGCGCGGAGCGGCTCGTTCAGGCGGGGCTGGCGGATCTGGTCGGCTTCGGCCGCCCGTTCATCGCGAACCCCGATCTGCCCGAGCGGATCGCCAACGGCTGGCCGCTCAATGCGCTCGACGCGCCGACGCTGTATGGCGGCAGCGAGAAGGGCTATGTCGATTACCCGGCGCATGAAGCGGCGGCGTGCGCGATCGGATCGGAATCCTGACTATCGCGCGCGCTTACGGCACCGCGCTCGGAAGGTGATCGTGAAACAGCGTGTAGACCAACGCACGCAGCCACCGGTGGCCCTCGTCGCGCTGGTAGCGCTCGTGCCAGAACTGGGCGATGTCCACCGGCGCGATGTCGAACGGCAGCGCCACGGCGCGCACATCCTGGCGGCTCGTCAGCACGCGCGCGAGACGGCTCGGAATGCAGGCCACCAGGTCGCTGGCCGAGACGATGTGATCGAGTCCGAACGAATGCGCGACCTGCAGCGACACGCGCCGCGCTCCGCCGCGATGCGGCGAGCGCGCGTTCAGTTCGGCCTCGAAATGCGCGTGGCTGCCGGCGGTGGGCGTGTAGATCACCTGATCGGCCGCGAAGAACTGCTCGGCCGACAGCGTGTCGCCGATCGTGGGGTGGCCTTTGCGCACCAGCACCACGTAGGTTTCGTGGAACAGCCGCTGCTGATGAAAATCGGCGTGCAGCCCGGCGAACATGCCGAGCGCGAGATCGATCTGGCCGAGCTTCATCATCTGCTGCGCCGCGTCGAGCGGCGGATCGATCGTGACGATGCGGATGCCCGGCGCCACCCGGCGCAAGTGCGCAACGAGCGGCGGGATGAAGATGGCCTGCCCGAGATCGCTGACGTACAGGTGGAACGTGCGCGTTTCCGAAGCCGGATCGAACGGGCGCCCTGCCTGCAGCGCGAGCCGCAGCGAGGCGAGGCCGCCGTCGACCAGCGCCGCGATGTCGTCGGCGCGGGGCGTGGGCTGCATGCCGTCGGGCGTCTTCACGAACAGCACGTCGTCGAACAGCGTGCGCAGCCGCTTGAGCGCATTGCTGACCGAGGGCTGCGTCAGATGCAGCGCCTGCGCCGCGCGCGTGGTGCTGCGCGTGCGATACAGCACGTCGAACACCAGCAGCAGGTTGAGGTCGATGTTGCGCAGCAACGTGTCGGGAGTGGTGGGCATGCGAGCGGGGAGCTAGGGTAATCCTGGGGCATTCATGCGCTGAATACCGGCATTCAGTCGATCAATTTAACAGAGGTCCGGGCCGTCCCTATGCTGGGGTTCGACGCAGCCGCAACGATGCGATGCGGTTGCCTTCGCTAACCCAACAACATTCGGGACACCTCAATGGACAACAAGATTGCACTCGAGGAACACTTTGCCTCGCCGGATACGATCGGCGATTCCGAACGCTTCTTCACCCACGACCTGTGGCAGGTGCGCCGCCGGCAGTTGCTCGACATCCAGGACGAGCGGATCGAGCGGATGGATGCCTGCGGGATCGGCTACGCGATTCTCTCGCTGAACGCGCCGGCCGTGCAGGCGATCACCGACCGGCAGCGCGCGATCGACGTCGCGCGTCGCGCCAACGACCTGCTGGCCGAGCACGTCGCGCGTCGCCCGGACCGCTTCGGTGCGTTCGCGGCGCTGCCGCTGCAGGACCCGGAGGCGGCGGCGCGCGAACTCGAACGCTGCGTGAAGGAGTTCGGTTTCAAGGGCGCGCTCGTGAACGGCTTCTCGCAGATCGGCAGCGAGGACGATTCGACCTACTACGATCTGCCGCAATACTGGCCGTTCTGGGCCGAGGTCGCCAAGCTCGACGTGCCGTTCTACCTGCATCCGCGCAACCCGTTGCCGAGCCAGCAGCGCTCGATCGAGGGGCACCCCTGGCTGATGGGGCCGGCCTGGGCGTTTTCGCCCGAAACCGGCGTGCATGCGCTGCGCCTGATCGGCAGCGGCCTGTTCGATGCCTATCCGAGCCTGCAGATCGTGCTCGGCCATCTCGGCGAACTCGTGCAGAACAACATCTGGCGCACCTCGCACTGGGCCTCGGCCGATGGCAAGAACCCGCTCGGCGTCAAGGCGAAGCGGCCGTTCATCGATTACTTCCGCGAGAACTTCCACGTCACGACCAGCGGCAACTTCCGCACCATCGCGATGCGCAACGCGATGGAGGAAATCGGCAGCGACCGCGTGCTGTTCTCGGCGGACTACCCGTTCGAGGCGATGGAGGAGGCCGGCACCTGGTTCGACCGCGCCGAGATCGGCGAGAACGACCGGATCAAGATCGGCCGCGACAACGCGCGACGCCTGTTCCGGCTCGACTGAGCGGCCCGCCGTGACCGCCGCCCGCGCGTCGCCCGACAGAGGCGGCCCGGGCGGCGTCGGCCGCTTTCCACGAATAAAAACCGATAACGGAGACACCTCTTGCAACCCGCTCACGCATTCGACGTGCCGCGCTGGATCGACGCGCAGCCGTTTTCCCGCTTCCAGTTCTCGATTGCCGCGCTCTGCTTCGCGGTGGTCGCGCTCGACGGTCTCGACACCGCGCTGATCGGCTTCGTCGTGCCCGCGCTGCGCGCCGATTGGCATCCCGGCACCACCGCCGTCACGCTGCTGGTGGCGTCCGGCCTCGCCGGCCTCGCGCTCGGCGCGTTTTTCGCCGGGCCGCTTGGCGACCGGATCGGGCGCCGCCGCCTGCTGCTGGCCTCGGTGTTCGGCTTCGGCCTGTTCAGCTTGCTCAGTGCGCTCGCGCCCGACATCCGCGTGCTGACGCTGTGCCGTCTGCTGACCGGCGTCGGCCTCGGCGCGGCGATGCCGAACGCGATCACCATGACGTCCGAGTACAGCCCGCGAACGCGCCGCGCGCTGATCGTCACGACCATGTTCTGCGGCTTCACGTTCGGCTCGGCGGCGGCCGGCTTCGTGGCCGCGAAGGTGATCCCGCTGTACGGCTGGCACGCGATGTTCGTGATCGGCGGCCTGCTGCCGCTCGCGCTCGGCGCGTTGATGCTGGCGGCGCTGCCGGAGTCGATCCGCTTCCTGATCCATCGCGGTGCGCCGGCCGACACGATCGCGGCGCTGCTCGCGCGGATTTCGCCCGGCGCGCCCGGTGCCGATCATCGCTTCGTGGTGGACGAGCCGGCCGTGGAAGCGGCGCGCTCGCCCGTGGCGCAACTGTTCGCGCCGACGCTGCGGTTCGGCACCGTCGCGCTCTGGTGCGTGAGCTGGATGAACCTGCTGGTCGTGTATCTGGTCACCAACTGGATGCCGAGCCTGTTTCGCGAGGCCGGTTTCGATCTGTCGCAGGCGGCGGTGGTCACGGCGATGTTCCAGGTCGGCGGCACGGTCGGCTCGATCCTGATCGGGCGGGCGATGGACCGCCGCAACGCCTATGTGGTGCTCGCGCTCGCCTACTGCGCCGGCATGTTGTGCGTGCTGCTGGTGGCCTGGCGCTACGACGATCTGCTGCTGCTGTGCGCCGGCATCTTCGGCATCGGCTTTGCCGTCGCCGGTTCGCAGACGGGCGCGAATGCGCTGTCGGCCGGCTTCTATCCCACCGCGAGCCGCGTGACGGGGGTGAGCTGGTCGCTCGGCGTCGGCCGGCTCGGCGCGATCTCGGGCTCGTTCGTCGGGGCGCTGCTGCTGGGCAGCGCGGTGGGGCTGTCCGGCGTGTTCCTGCTGCTGCTCGTGCCGGTCGCCTGCGCGTGCCTCGCGATCGGCGCGATGGGCCTGCACTATTCGCGCGGCCACCGCGTCGCACCGGCTGTCGAATCCGTCGAATGACGGCGCGCGGCGGCCCGATCCGCCGCGCTTTCCCGCCGCGCTTTTCCGCTTCGTATCACCCCATAACAAATTTCAGGAGATCTTCCGATGCCTTCGTCCATCGGCCGCCGCGGCGCGGCCTCATCATTCGCATTACTGAGCATTCTGACGGCCCAAGGCGCGGCTGCGCAAAGCAGCGTCACGCTGTACGGCAGCGTGGATGCCGGCGTCGCCTACGTCAACAATCGGGCGGGCAGCCCGCAGGTGGCGATGCTGCAAGGCGTGGCGCAGCCCGACCGTTTCGGGCTGCTCGGCACGGAGGCGCTGGGCGGCGGCTGGCAATCGGTATTCCGGCTCGAAAGCGGGTTCGCGACCAACACCGGTGCGCTGTCGCGCGCGAACACGCTGTTCGGCCGGCAGGCGTATGTCGGGCTGTCGTCGGCGCGTTTCGGCACGCTCACGCTCGGCGAGCAAAGTTCGTTTAACTACGATTGGGTCGCGCCGCTCGGCAACAACTTCCAGGGCGGCAATCTGCTGTCCGCGCACCCCGGCAATCTCGACGGCCTGGTCGAAACCAGCGCGGCGCAGGAGGCGAACGTGATCAAGTACCGCTCGCCGGTGCTGAACGGCTTCGCGTTCGGCATGTTGCTGGGGCTGGGTGGCGTGGCCGGCAATTTCTCGGCGGGACGGATCGCCGGCGCGGGGCTCAGTTATACGCACGGGCCGCTGGCGCTGACGGCGGCCTACGAGAACGAACACAATCGCGCGATCGGCGCGCAGCTCGGCGACACCACGGCCGGGCTCGGCTTGACGACGTTCCAGGGGCAGCCGGCGCTGGCCTATGTGGCCGACAAGGTGGAGAACGCCGCGTTCGGCGCGCGCTACGATATCGGCCCGGTGCGGCTGCATGCCGTATATACGTATGTGAAGCTGGCGGCGGGCGGCCAGTCCAATTCGTATCGCACGGTGGAAACGGGCTTGAACTGGCTGACCACGCCGGCCAATTCGATCGGCGCCGGCATCGCGTCGACGAGCTTCATCGGCCGGCGTTATCTGACGGCCACGCTCGGCGACGTGTATTCGCTATCGAAAGCCACCCAGCTTTATCTGCACGTGATCGCGCAGCAGGCCACCGGCACCGGCGATGCGCGCGCGGCGATCTTCTCGGTGGGGGCGTCGGGCACGAATCGGCAGATGGCGGTGGTCACCGGCATCCATCATTTGTTTTGAGGCCGGCGGCGCGCTCGCTCACAACCGGCGGCGAGACAGCACGAACTTCTCGAGTTCCGCGCAGGCGTGATCGATGTGCTTCTTCAGCAGCGCCGCCGCGCCGCGCACGTCACCGATCTTGCAGAGGCGCACGAGTTCGCCGTGCTCCTCTTCGGCGCGGCGGCAGCTTTCGGCACTCAGCGACAGTTGCAGCCGCGTATAGCGGTCGGTTTGCTGCAGCAGGCTGGTGACGATCGCCAGCGTGCGCGGCTGCTCGGCGCGCGACATCAGCACGTCGTGCAGCTTGCTGTTCAGTTCTCCCCAGCGATTCGAATGCTGGGCGTCGAGTTCGTGCTTGTATTCGGCGAGGATCGCGTCGAGTTCGAGAAAATCGGCAGGCGTGAGCCGGGGCGCGGATTTCTTCAGCAGCAGCGGTTCGAGCAGCCCGCGCAGCATGAACAGTTCGCTGATCTCGTCGATCGACAGTTCGGATACCACAGCGCCCTTGTGCGGCACGATCCGCACCAGCCCTTCGCCTTCGAGCTGCACCAGCGCCTCGCGCACGGGGATGCGGCTGATGCCCAGCTCGGCCGCGAGCGCATCCTGCCGAAGCTGGAAGCCCTCGGGCAACTCGCCCGACATGATCTTGCGGCGAAGCTCGTCGGCCGCCCGTTCCGCGACGGTGGTGGCCGAAAACCGGGAGGCGGTAGCTGTGGAATTCATTGCGGAAGATCGTCCGTATCGTAGGGCCGGGGCAGGCGTGCGCCAAAGGCGCCGCCATGCGAAGCGCATATTGTATAAAAACGCCGCCGCCGCCCGCGAGCGGCCCGGGCGGCAAAGCAAAACGGCCAGCTTGCGCTGGCCGTCGGGAAGGGCACGAGGCGGTGCGGCGGCCTCGATCCTTATGCGCTGACTTCCTTCGACCAGCCCGCGTACCACGTGCGGAACAGCGTGTACTGCGTTTCGGCGTAGCGGCGCTGGGCTTCGCTCAGCACGTCCGTTTCGTTGAAGTGCAGCGTGTATTCCGTGTCGCCGTTCAGGACCATCAGGTACTTGTAATAGAGGACCAGGTCGGTGCCTTCGTCGAACGAGGACAGCACGGCCAGCGCGGCTTCCAGCTCGCGCGCCTGGCGGCGAGCGACCACGTCGCCCTTGGCGGCCTTGCCGCACAGGTCCACCAGTTGCAGCACTTCGCGCGGCAGCGCGTTGCCGATGCCGGTGATCGCGCCGGTGGCGCCGCAATTGACGAAACCATGGAACACCTGGGTGTCGACGCCGGCCATCAGCGTGACGCTGTCGTCCTGGCTCGTGATGTGCTCGGCCGCGTAGCGCATGTCGGCCGCGCCGCCGAATTCCTTGAAGCCGATCAGGTTCGGGTATTTCGCGCGCAGTTCGAAGAACAGGTCGGCGCGCGTGGCGAAGCCGTAGTACGGGCTGTTGTAGATCACGGCCGGCAGGGCCGGCGCGGCTTCGAGGATCGCCGAGAAGTGCGCCTTCTGCGCCGTGGCCGACGAGCCGCGCGACAGCACGCGCGGGATCACCATCAGGCCGCCCGCGCCGACCTTGGCGGCGTGCGCGGCGTGCGAGACGGCTTCCTTCGAGTTGACCGCGCCGGTGCCGACGATCGTCGGGATGCCGGCGCCCACCAGGCGCGCGACGCCTTCCTGGCGCTGCGCTTCGCTCAACAGCGGCCAGTCGCCCATCGAACCGCAATAGACCACGGCGCTCATGCCGGCGTCGATCAGCTTGCGGCCCGTCGCGACCAGCGCGTCGTAGTCGGGCTGGCGATCGGCGGTGCAGGGCGTCATGAGGGCGGGAATGGTGCCCTTGAAGATGTTGTCGCTCATGGTGTTTCCTTCGGCATTCGTTAGAGGATTCGGCTGCTGCGGCAAGAGGCAATCGGTCTGCCCCGGTTGGCTCGGTGGGGCATGCGTTGCACGTCGTGATCCCACGCCGGGATAGTAGCGTACGTGGATATTTTATACAAAATATTTGTGATGGCTGGATTGCATGGTGACGTGAATCCTTTTCATGTTGTTGATTATTATGGATTTATTGTGCTTGCTCGGTGATCGTCGCCGGCGAGCTTCGAAGCATATTTTATGCAATGCGCTGCGACGAGCCATTCGGATCGCAGGCAATCCGGGTTTGCCGGTATGATCCGCGGCCGGCCACGTTCACGGCTGCCGGCATGCCTTCCCCCTCACATTCAACGCACCCCGATGGTTCGATGACGGATAGCTTTGCCAAACGAAAGCGCGCGATCGCGCTGCTGATTCTGCTGCTGTTGGTGTTGGCCGCCACGACGGCCTACCTGCTGCGCCCGCGCTACACCCCGGCCGAGCGCGATCACTACACCGCACTGTTCTGTCATGTCGTGACGACCGGCGGCAGCCACGATGCGGACAAGACCATGCGGGCCATCGTCGAAAACGGCAACGCCGATTACGCCTTGAGCAAGATCGAATACAACGCGGCGGCGGCACAGGATGCGATCTCGCGTTTCGCGAAGCTCGATGCCGGGCAACAACACCAGGCGCAGCAAAACAGCGCCGATTGCGAGCGTCTGCTGGGCTTGGCGGCTCGTTGAAACGGGCGGCATCGAAACCTGCGCGAAAGCCTCGTTTATGCTCGATGAGGAATTAATAGCATCCTCTCGTTCAGCATTGCCAATCGTTGGTTTTGAGCTGATCAATCGGCTTCGCGCGATCGCGCAGGTTCCCCTCAAGTCCTCCCTTTCCGCGCCGTTATGCGTGAGGTGCGGTGGTGCTCTGTCGATGCATCGGCCGCGAACGACGCGCTGCCTTCGGCATTCGACATGCCACGGCCACCGCGTCCCGCTCCACTTTTGACGACCCGACATGCGTTGCAGATCCACGGCCTGGCCGCTCGCTTCGGCGGCTTTCGCCGCCCTTGCCATTCACACTCCGGCGGCTCTTGCCGACGAGCCCGACTTCCTGACGCCACGGCTGACTTCCGGCAAGCTGCTGCTGACCGGCGGCGTGTCGCAGATCGAGGGCTCGGCGGGCGGCGGCCTGGCGCCGTGGGCGGTGATCGGCGGCTACGGCACCGCTTCGCAGGTCGGCGCCAACGTGTATGCCACCTATGTGCGCACCCAGGATTTCGCGCTGACGACGTACGGCGCGATGGTCGGCATCGGCAATCGCGTCGAGCTGTCGGTGGCGCGCCAGGAGTTCAACACGCGGCAGGCCGGCGCGCAGCTCGGGATCGGCTCGGGGTTCAAGTTCAGGATGGACACCATCGGCGTGAAGGTGCGCCTGTTCGGCGAGGCGATTCTCGATCAGGACACCTGGGTGCCGCAGGTCTCGGTGGGCGTGCAGTTCAAGCACAACGAACAGGGCAACCTGGTGAAGGCCTTGGGCGCGACCAGCGATTCCGGTACGGATTTCTACTTGTCGGCCACCAAGCTGCTGCTCGCGCAGAGCCTGCTGCTGAACGGCACGCTGCGCTTCACGAAGGCCAATCAGTTCGGCCTGCTCGGCTTCGGCGGCGACAAGTCGAACAACTATCACCCCGAATTCGAAGCATCGGCCGCGTACCTGTTCTCGCGCTACTTCGCGCTCGGCGCCGAATACCGCACCAAGCCGAACAACCTCGGCTTCGCGCGCGAGCAGAACGCCTACGATGCGTTCATCGCCTGGGCGCCGAACAAGCTGGTTTCGCTCACGCTGGCTTACGTCATGCTCGGCGATATCGCGACGTTCCAGAGCCAGCGCGGCCCGTATGCCTCGGTGCAGTTGGGGTTCTGATCATGACGCTGACGACACTGAACCGTTTCGCCGCCTGCGCCTCGATCGCGCTGGGCCTGATGTTTTCGCCCGCGGTACACGCCGACGACGCGCTGTACCAGCAGTTCGGCGGCCAGCCGGGCCTCGTGAAGATCATCGACGATTTCTACGACCTGCTGTTGGTCGATCCGCGTACCAAGGCCTACTTCGACGGCGCGCCGATCAAGCGCATCAAGCAAAAGCTCGCCGAGCAGTTCTGCGTGCTGCTGGGCGGCCCTTGCGTCTACACGGGCCGCACCATGAAGCGCTCGCATGAAGGCCAGAACATCGACCGCGCCGCGTTCGATGCGCTGGTGGAGGATCTGCAGACGTCGATGGACAAGCACGGCGTGCCGTTCCGCGCGCAGAACAAGCTGCTGGCGAAGCTCGCGCCGATGTATCGCGATATACAGGATCGCGAATGAACGCTCCGACGCGCGCATGCCGGCCGTTGCCTGCACAACCTATTTCGTTTTTCACCGGCACCATGGCAAAGCATTCTGACAATCGGCGGTTCTTCGGGCGCGGCGCGATCGGCGCGGCGGCCTGCTGGCTCGCGCTGCACGCGGCGGCGGCCAGCGCCGCGAGCATCGAGGTGAGCGTGGTCGATCAAAGCGGCGCGCCACTGGCCGATGCGATCGTCTATGCCACGCCGTCGAGCGGCAAGCTGCCGCCGCCCAAGCCGGCCAACGCCGTGATCGACCAGTACAAGCGGCAGTTCGTGCCGCTGGTGTCGGTGGTGCAATCGGGCACGTCGGTCAAGTTTCCGAACAAGGACAACTTCGAGCACGACGTGTATTCGTTCTCGCCGGCCAAGAAGTTCGAACTGCACCTGTATCACAGCACGCCGTCCAGCCCCGTGGTGTTCGACAAGCCGGGCCTGGTCGTGATGGGCTGCAACATTCACGATTCGATGGTGGGCTACCTGATGGTGGTCGACACGCCGTGGTTCGCCAAGACCGATGCCGCTGGCCACGCCACCATCGACAAGCTGCCGGCCGACGACTACACGGTCACGGCCTGGCACTATCGCCTCGCCGATACCAAGACGCTGCCCGTGCAGAAGCTGCCGGCCGGCGCCACCACGGCGTCGTTCAAGCTGAACCTGTCGGCCCAATAGGCGCTTCATGCAATTTCAAAGCCTGCGCGCTCAGATCGCAATCGTTGTCGTGGTGCTGATGCTGGTGGCCCAGCTCGCGGCATTCGGCGTGATCAGCACGGTCATTCGCGAGAATGCGCGCAGCAACGTGAATCAGCAGTTGGTGCTGGCGGAACGGGTGTTCCATCAGGTGCTGCGCTCGAACGGCGAAAAGCTGACGCAGGCCGCCAGCGTGGTGGCCGCCGATTTCGGCTTCCGCGAGGCGGTGGCCACGCACGACGAGAACACCGTGGTGTCGGCCTTGTACAACCACGGCGCGCGGATCGATGCCGACGTCGTCATGCTGGCCGATCTCGACGGCAAGCTGATCGCCGACAGCCGCGGCGACACGCAGGCGAGCGTGCGGTTTCCGCTGAGCAGCCTGATCCAGGCGGCGCGTGCGCAACACGATGCCTCGTCGATCGTCGCGGTGGACGGCAAGCTGTATCAGGTGGTGGCCGTGCCGGTCAAGGCGCCGATCACCATCGCCTGGGTGGCGATGGGCTTCGTGATCGACGATGCGGTCGCGAAGGAAACGGCCACGCTCACGTCGCTCGACGTGTCGTTCCTCGATCGCCGCCCCGATGGCCTCTGGAACCTGCTGGCCACCTCGCTGCACGACAAGGAGCACGTTCACGCCGGCATTGCCAATACGGGCGACCGCGATTACGCCACGCGGCTCGTGATGCTGCAGTCGAGCGGCGAACCGGTGGCGGTAATGCTGCAGCGCTCGCTGCACGACGTGATGGCGCCGTATCTGCGTTTGCAGACGGCGCTGCTGGTGATCACCGCGCTGGGCGTGATCGTGTCGGTGGTCGGCAGCATGCTGACCGCGCGCAGCGTGACGCGCCCGCTGACGATGCTGGCGCACCTGGCGAGCCGGGTCGGACAAGGCGAGTACAACGAACCGATCGAGGTGAAGCGCCACGACGAGGTCGGCAAGCTGGCGACCGCCTTCAATCGCATGCAGGCCGCGATTTCCGAGCGCGAGCGGCATATCGTCGAGCTGGCCTATACGGATCAACTGACCGGGCTGGCGAATCGCGCGCGGTTCAACGATCGCCTGCAGGAAGCCATCGACCTGACGGACCAGGGCCGCGAGGCGTCCGAACACGTGTTCAGCGTGATGATGATGGACCTCGACCGCTTCAAGCTGGTCAACGACACGCTCGGCCATCCGATCGGCGATCGTCTGCTGTGCGAAGTGGCGGTGCGCTTGCGGGCCGCGCTGCGCAGGATCGATCTGGTCGCGCGCTTCGGCGGCGACGAGTTCGCCGTGCTGCTGCCCGGTTATTCGAGCGCCGACGCGGAGCGCGTGGCCACCGGCTTGCTGAAGACGCTCGAACAGCCGATCACGATCGAGGGGCAACTGGTGGACGTGGGGGCGAGCATCGGCATCGTTGCCTACCCGCAGCACGGCACCGACATGAACGCGCTGATGAGTCGCGCGGACATCGCGATGTATGTCGCGAAGCGCGCCAACACCGGCTACGCGTTGTACGACAAGAAGCACGATCAGAACAATGCGGAACGGCTGTCGCTGATGAGCGAGCTGCGCCAGGCCGTCGAACACGATCAACTGACGCTGTTCTATCAGCCGAAGCTCGACCTCGCCACCGGCACGGTGAAGTACGTCGAGGCGCTGGTGCGCTGGGAGCACCCGACGCGCGGCTTCATCGCGCCGGACCAGTTCATTCCGTTTGCCGAACAAACCGGCTACATCAAGGTGATTTCGCAATGGGTGGCCGACAAGGCGATCGGCCAGATCGCCGCGTGGCAGGCGGCGGGCATGCCGCTGGCCGTGTCGGTCAACGTGTCGGCGCGCGAACTGATTCTGTCCACGCTGCCCGACACCTTCTCCGCGCTGCTGAAAAAGCATTCGGTTTCGCCGGACATGCTGTGGATCGAGATCACCGAAAGCGCGATCATGGACGATCCGAATCACGCGATCGAAACGCTCGACCGCCTGCACGCGCTCGGCATTCATCTGGCGGTGGACGATTTCGGCACCGGGTATTCGTCGTTGTCCTATCTGAAGCGCATGCCGATCGACGAACTGAAGATCGACAAATCGTTCGTGATCGGCATGGCGGACCATAAGGATGACGAAACCATCGTGCGTTCCACCATCGACCTTGCGCACAACATGGGGCTGAAGGTGGTGGCCGAAGGCGTGGAGAGCGAGGCGGTGCTGACGCGCCTGCGCGAATTGCGCTGCGACCTGGTGCAGGGGTATTACCTGACGCGCCCGCTGCCGCCGGCGAAGCTCGAGGCCTGGCTCGAGGATTGGGCGATTGCTTGACGCCCGGCGCGTGGCGATCAAAGGCTTCGACAAGCCTTTGATCGGCTTGCGATTGAGTTCGAATTCTGGTGATTGTTAATCTGTTGGAAAGACAATCGCTTTCATCTGTAGGAAACCTCAACGATTTAGCAACATCCCTCAAACAACGCTTCTTTTTACAAAAAGATACGTTATATCATTTCGCGCCATTACCCGATCATTATCCGATCCGGCGCGTGTGATCTGTCCTGCATGCCGCCGAGGTCGCTGCCGAACCTACCGTTACCGCGCGCCTTCGACCATGAAAACACCTGCTCCCAACCCTCGCGCCATCCTGCTGGCCGTGGCGGCCCTCGTTTCGCAGTACGCTCACGCGGCCTCGCCGGCCGCGGCATTGGGCGGCGTCGTCGTGGATACGGCCGGTGCGCCGGTCGATGCGGCCAACGTCGTGCTGAAGGATGCCGGCGGCCACGACATCGCGCATCTGGCCACCGATGCGTCGGGCCGGTTTTCGCTGGCGGCCGTGCCGCCGGGCACGTACACGCTGGAGGTATCGTCGTCGGGCTACGACTCGGTCAAGCGCACGGTCAGCCCGTCGGATGCGCACCCGGCCGATATTTCGGTCACCTTGCCGTTCGATGCCGCGCTGGTCGACATGAAGGCGGTGCAGGTCACGGCGAAGCGGCTCGACGCCGCGCGCAACGGCCTGCTGCCCGAAACGGGCAGCAGCATCTACCGCATTTCGAGCGACGACATCGACGCGATGCCGCAAGGCGCCGATACCCCGCTGAACCGCGTGCTGCTGCAGGCGCCGGGCGTGGCCAACGATTCCTACGGACAACTGCACGTTCGCGGCGATCACGCCGATCTGCAATACCGGATCAACGGCATCCTGATTCCCGAGCCGATCAGCGGCTTCGGCCAATCGCTCGACACGCGCATCATCGATCACGTCAACCTGCTGACGGGCGCGCTGCCGGCCGAATACGGCTACCGCACGGCGGGCATCGTCGACATCCACACCAAGTCGGGCGAGGAACTGGGCGATGGCGGCTCGGTCGACGTGTTCGGCGGCAGCCACCAGACGCTGAAGACCAGCGCCGACGTGTACGGCAACCAGGGCAAGCTCAGCTATTACTTCTCCGGCTCGCTCGGCGTCAACAACCTCGGCATCGAGGCGCCCACCTCGTCGCCGAGCCCGCTGCACGATCACACGCGCCAGGGCGACGCGTTCGGCTACCTGTCTTACGTGCTGAACCCGCAGACGCGCGTGAGCTTCATGTTCGGCACCACCTCGAATCAGTTCGAGATCCCGAATACGCCGGGCCTCACGCCGAACTTCTCGCTGGCCGGCACGCCGAGCTTCGATTCGGCCAACCTGAACGAAACGCAGTCCGAACTGAACAACTTCGCGGTGGTGGCGCTGCAAGGCACCAACGGCGCGGCGCTCGATTACCAGGTGGCGTTCTTCACGCGCTACACGCGCACCCAGTTCAACCCCGATCCGGTCGGCGACCTGATCTACAACGGCGTGGCCTCGCAGGATTTCCACAGCGACACCGCGAACGGCATCCAGGCCGATACGACCTACCGCCTGAACGAGCATCACACGCTGCGCGCCGGCTTGTTCCTGCAACAGGAGCACGCCGAGTTTCGCGACAACGTGTCGGTGTTCCCGACCGACGCGGACGGCAACCAGAGTTCCGACGTGCCGTTCTCGATCCCCAGCGCGGACAGCAAGACGGGCTACCTGTACAGCGCCTATCTGCAGGACGAGTGGAAGATCAATTCGCGGCTGACGATCAACTACGGCGTGCGCTACGACGGCATGGACCAGTACGTGACGGCGAACCAGTTGAGCCCGCGCATCGGGCTGGTGTTCAAGGCGGCCGAAGGCACGACGCTGCACGCCGGCTATTCGCGCTACTTCACGCCGCCGTCGTTCGAGCTGGTGTCGAGTTCGACGATCGGGCGCTATGCGGGCACCACCAACGCCAGCGCGATCACGCAGAACGATGCGGTGCAGCCCGAGCGTGATGACTACTTCGATATCGGCGTGATCCAGCAAGTGGGTTCGGACCTGACGCTCGGCATCGACGGCTATTACAAGAAGGCGCACAACCTGCTCGATCTCGGCCAGTTCGGCAGCGCGCTGATCTACACGCCGTTCAATTACCAGTACGGCAAGGTGGCCGGCCTCGAACTGACGGCGAACTACAAGCACCGCAACCTGTCGGCCTATCTGAACGTGGCGTTCAGCCATGCGATGGGCAAGAACGTCGATTCGGCGCAGTTCAATTTCGATCCCGACGAGCTGGCCTATATCTCGAACCACTGGGTCAACCTCGATCACGATCAGCGTGTGACGATTTCGTTCGGTGGCGCCTACACGTATCGCCAGACGACGTTCTCGTTCGACGGCATCGTCGGCAGCGGGCTGCGCGAGGGCTTCGCGAACACGGGCAAGCTGCCGTGGTACGAGCAGGTGGATGTGTCGGTGGTGCAGCGTCTCGACCTGCCGTGGATCGGCAAGGTGGACGGCCGGGTGGTGCTTGTCAACGCGTTCGGCGATTCGTACGCGCTGCGCGACGGTTCGGGCATCGGCGTGTTCGCGCCGCAATACGGCCCGTATCGCGCGGTGTATGCGGGCATAACGAAGTACTTCTAAGCATCGTGGCTTGCGGCGCGACGGCATGTAGCCGCGCCGCGTGCGCTTTCAGGCCGTCGTGGAGCCTGGCGAGCAAGGTGTCGAGCCGGACGATAGGCGGCGTCGGCATCATCGTCGTGCGCTGTGGTTCGTGCCATCACGGTGCCGTGGAGGGACGTGTGAACGACGACGGCCGGCCCGACATGGCGTCGGGCCGGCCGGTGTGGCTGGAGCTGTGGCCGGTCAGTGCTTCGGCGGGCGGCCCGTCTTCACCGTATCGACGGCGCCGATGGCGGCCACCAGCGCTTCGGTCGATGCGGCTTCGAGCAGCAACAGGCCGGCGCGCAGCAGTTCGCTCTTCGATACCGACACACCCGCTTCGAGCGACTTGCTCTTGAGCACGTCGATCTTTGCGTAGTCGGACTTCGGCATCGTGAAGCTGTCGCGGATCACCTTCTCGCGCTTCGCGGGCTTGGTCGGGGCTTCCACCGGCGCCTTCTTGTCGGTTTTCGCGCCGGCCTTGGCTTTTGCCTCGGCCTTCGCGTTGGCCTTCGCCGCGGCCTTGTCGTCGGGCTTGGTTTCCGCCTTGGCTTCGGGCTTCACGTCGGCTTTTTCTTCGACCTTCGCGACGGCCTTTTCTGCCGCCTTCGCCTTCTCGTTGCTCTTCACGTCGACCTTCGCTGCGGCCTTGCCGGCCTTCTTCGCGGGTTTCTGCGCAACCGGTGCTGCCGGTGCGGCGGCTGCCTTGCTGCTCTTCTTGGTGGTTTTCTTCGCGGACTTGTCCACCTTGGCGGTGGCTTTCTTCGGCGCGGCGGCGACGGTGTCGGCTTGCGCGGCGTCGGTTTGCGGGGTGGCGGCGTCGGGCGTGGTCGGCGTGTTCATGGAGGTTCCAGTCGGATTAACAATATAAACAGTATATATCGTTTATATTGTTGCGCCGCCCTAAGTGCGGACCCTTGGGTCGTCGACTGCGTTGCTTTGCAGGGCGCCCCTTCCATGCAAGCCACGCTCATCCCGCGCACGCCGATGCGCGAAGGCCGGCCAACCTTGGATGAACGGCGATCGGCCCGGATGCGTGCCCGAACATCGAACCTAGGCGGAATCGGGTTGACTCACTCGGTGCCGACGATGTCAGCGCGCAAAACGGCGCGAGCCTTGCTTCCACACAGGCTCATCCTCGCTCGGGGGGGACGCTGAAAACTCGTCCACCCAGGCTCTTCGTGATACACAACGCCAATTCGGAATCGTTTGATTGCGATTCGACTCCCGAGTCAGTTAGATTCCGGCGGGGTATCGCGCCACGGCCTGGCAGGGAGGAATCGTGTGGCATCGAAACCAGCCGTTTTTAATTCGTCCGCACATGCGGGCGCGAATATTCATCAGTTCTACCGCCTGGATATACCGCAAGCCGCGAAGCGCGGCGCTCGCGGATATTTATGCGTTCGAAGGCTCACGCGGCATGGGCGAGCCGGACGAAATACACGATTCGGTTCACCCATCTGCTGCCCGATCTGTCGTGCGCCGAATATCGACCTCTCCCTAATCAACGCCTGCTCCGGAAATCACATCAATTTGCTCATCACTCAACACACAGATATTGGATTTGATTGAATATCATCCTTTAGTTAATTTTTCTTAATATGGTAGCGGTGATGCACCCAAATGCCGCGGCCAACATGAAAAAAATAATACCGACTTTGTTTTTTCGAATCGACTCCCCCGATGAGACAATATTCAACCTGGTCAGGACTGCGACAAAAATCGCAGCGCCAACCCCCAAAAAAATGAGAAAAGCAATTAATCGCTCGTTCATAATGGTTGCTTCGTTTGAGGATGAAACCTAATCACATGAGTCGCTCAATTGCCATCCTGACTCACCACTTTTTATTTTTCGCGCGAAATTGGCTAAAGCACGAATTTAGATATTCCGATCCGCTCACCCTGCGCAATGATTTGCCAATTTTAATTGGCCCACGATCTTCCCTCGTTCACGAATAGATGCTTCGAAGTCAATCAATGTCGATTTGAGAAAATTTTTTATTGAACGAGAGCAATGAAAGTTTTGACAATAATGGTCTTTCCCTTGGTGGGCAAGCTGTAATCTATTACAGGTTTGCGCGCGATGTTCATCTCAGATGACCATCCATCTCAACCGACCGTTATCCAATGATGCCAAACTTGAGGCCGATGCGCCGACCTGCTAGGATCGGCCTTCTATGCGCATCGTCGCTTTTTCTCGTGTAGGTACTTCAAGAAAATTAATAACTTCCAATTGACTTTCCCATTAAATTGCACGACTTTCTTTGTCGATTTCAATTAAATAAACGTGATTGGAAGTACACAACAATGACTCGCACTTCCCTTTATCGGCTGATGACGCAGCTTGTCTTGTCGATTCTTTCGGCGTCAAGTCTGACTGTACATGCCGCCGAATACCGTGCCAATTCGACCGTCCTGTCCCACGACATCATCTACGACGTACACGCCGACGGCAGCTATACCAAGGACGTCATCGAACTCGACCGCATCGACACCGAGCAGGGCGTGCGCGAGGGCGGCGAATCCTCGCTGGGCTACAGCACCTCGCTGCAGGCTCTCGAGATTGTCGAGGCTTATACGCTGACCAAGGATGGCCGTCGCATCGACATAACCCCAGATCAGATCCGCGAGCAGCAGAGCCCGGCCAGCGCACGCGCGCCGATGTTCGTCGACCAGCGCCTCAAGGTGGTGGTGTTCCCGGCGGTGGAGGTCGGCGCGAAACTGATGCTGCATTACCGCCTCACGCAGAAGACGCCGCTGTTCCCGGGGCAGTTCTCGGCGCTTGAGCAATTCAGCGACAATGTGCCGCGCGAATCGATGCATCTGACGGTGCGCGCGCCAATGGCGATGCCACTGCAGGCCGACGCGGTCGATCTCCCGGGCGGCCGCCAACCTGGTGGCGAGGCCGACACTCAGGTTTGGCGCTGGTCGCTGTCGAAGCAGCCGGCGCGCACGCCAGAACTGTATTCCACTGCCAGCCTCGACCGCAGCCCGCGCGTGGCGATCACCAGCTTCGCCGACTATGCCGCGATCGGCGCAGCATACCAACAGCGCGCGATGCCGAAGGCGGCCGTCACGCCGAACGTGCAGGCCCTGGCCGATTCGCTGACGGCAGGCGTGAGCAACCGGCGTCATCAGGCCGAGATTATCTACAACTGGGTCAGCACACATATCCGCTATGTGGCGCTTTATCTCGGCCTGGGTGGGGTGGTGCCGCGCGACGCCGATGCGGTCGTGGCTACTGCCTACGGCGATTGCAAGGATCACGTGAGCCTGCTCGAGGCCCTGCTGGCCGCCAAGGGAATCGCCAGCCAGCCAGTGCTAGTCAACAGCGACAACATCTACTGGGTGCCAAAGGTCGCGCTGCCGCTTGGCGTATTCAATCACGCGATCACCTATATCCCCGAGTTCGACTTGTATGTCGATTCGACCGCCATGCTGGCGCGCTTCGGCGTGCTACCGTCGTCCGAACTCGGCAAGCGTGGCCTGGTGGCCGGCGCCGACAAGCGGGCGGGCGGTCTGCGCACGCTGCCGCTCGGCGATCCGGCCCGCGACATGGTGCGCGTGACCCGGCGTATCGGCATGGAGGCTGACGGCACGCTACAGGGCAGTAGCCAGATCGACAGCGAAGGCGTGTTCGACCTCAATGCGCGCAGTGTATTCGCCTCGCTGCCGCCGGGCATGGAGACCCAGGTTGCGGAGCGCATACTCGCCCTGACAGGGCAGGACGGCACCGGCACTTATCATTACACCGACGTGCGAGATCTCACCAAGCCCTTCGTCTATAGCTCGGAGTTCCGCCTGCCCGAGTACGCGCTGTTACCGGGGCCGGGCGCGATCCCGGTTCCTGCAGGTCTTGGCAGCTTCAATGACATCTCTGCGACGTTTGAATCCGCCGGCCCGGAGTCACGGCAGTTCCCGATCGCGGTGCCGGCAAGACACGTGATCGAGACCACCGTCCTCACCTTGCCGGCCGGTGTACGGGTTCCGCGCCTACCGACGGCGGTCTCTCTGAACTCGCCGCTGGGGAGTTACAAGGCCAGCTATCGTGCCGACCGCGATGTCGTGACCGTCACGCGCGAACTGCTGTTGCAGCCTTCGGGCCCACTGATCGAGCCTGTCGATTACCCGGCGTTCCGCAAGTTCGCGCTGCTGGTCAAGCGCGACTTGCGAACGCAAATCGTCTATTGAAAATAGGCGGTTACAGTGAGTTCCCGTTTTGCACGGCCCCCTTTCATGATGACAATTGAATCTTTTTTGTTGACAAGAAATATTCAACACATCGTCCAACATGGCGCATTGACTTAATCATCGGCAAGCGCCGGAAACCTTTGCCGCAAGGCGCTCAGTCGCACGCACTTGGTCTTTAGTCAGGGCTCTCGTAGGTGCGCCATAACGCTGCCGTTGAGGGCGAGGTCGCCATGCGCATACACGTTAAATCGATCGGACTAGGCCACCACCGTGACGCTATTTCGCGAAGAAGCCCGGAAAACGCAGCAGGCTCCAATGATCGGCAAGATCGTATTGATCCGGCCCATGTCATTCGGTGTACTGACCACTTTTTCCATGTGCTCGGCAATCGCTCTTGTCGCATTCTTTACATGGGGAAGCTACACGCGTCGTACAACGGTTGACGGTGTAGTCACCCCGAGCACCGGGTTGGTTAAGGTATGGATGCGCAACATGCTGGAAGATGAGTTCTACCGTCAGTTACAACGTTCAAAAACAAGCCTATGAGCGGGTGCGGTGCGATTGTGCATCATGCCGGCCGCATCGCTCTCCTCAGAACCGCGTACGCAGCCCGACAGTCGCCACCACCTGCGTGGCCGAACCCGATGCGCCACCCGCCGTGTCGATCAACGCCACGTAGTGCTGCCCGCTCACACGCTGATAAATCCCTTCGAGATACACGTCGGTGCGCCGTGACAACGAATAGACGAGCTGCGTATCGATCTGCTGCCATTTCGGCGAACTGCCGTAGGACGCCGAGCGCGTCACGTGCCCGGCCGTGAACACATAGGCCAGCCCCAGATCGAGATGGTGCGCGAGCCGGTAGCGGCCGTTCAACTCGTAGTTGTCGAAACTGACCTGGCCGTTCGAGGAACCGAACGCCTGGCTGCCTTCGAACTGGCTGTGCGAATAGACGAACGCAACGGAACCGGCGCCGGCCTGATAGCGCGCCGCGCCCGCCACCACGCGCTGCACGCGCGCGGCGAGCTGGAAGCCGGCCACGCCGTTCGCGCTCGATTCGGCGGTGTCCAACGCGCCTGCCGTGTTCGTGCTGTTGGTGCCGTCCACCTGCAAATAGCCGGCCGCCAGCGAGAGCGGCCCGTTCGCATAGCGCGCGCCCGCGCTCCACGCGCGGTTCGCGCTGAAGCCGGTGCTGTTCGAAAACGCATAGAGGCCGCCGAACTGCAGCCCCGAGAAATTCGGGCTGGCGTATTTGACGGCGTTGCTGAAGCGCAGCAGGTCGGCCATGTTGTCGTTGTCGTACGGGTGCGCGAAGCTCGATTTGCCGAACGAGCCCGATTCGGCCGACAGCGGCGCCACGTAATCCACCACCGAATCGTATTGACGGCCAAGCGCGGCGAAGCCGGCGTTCGGCGTGCGAATGCCGACATAGGCTTCGCGGCCGAACAGGCGATTGTCCTGGCCGAGCTTGCCGTTCTGGAGGTTGAAGCCGTTCTCCAGCACGAACACGGCGCGGTAGCCGTTGCCGAGATCCTCGCTGCCGCGCACGCCGAAGCGGCTGCCGTTGATGTTGCCGCTGGTGGCTTGCAGCAGCGCGCCGTGTTGCCCGTTCTTGGCAACGTTGTTGGTGTACATGAGGCCCGCATCGATCAGGCCGTAGAGCGTGACCGAGCTTTGTGCATGCGCGAACGGCGAGACGAAGCCCGCGAGGAGCACCCCGGTCTGAATGATTTTTTTGAACATCTGGATGAATTGTCGCTTTAGCGTGTGAGGTGAAAACGGATGCTAAAGACGTGAAATTCGATTCCCAACGTCAGGCTTCGGGAGTCCAAATGAATGAAGTTCGGGTATGGGTTGCAGGATGGAATGGATAAGGATATGCGCTCGCGCGATATGGAAATCAGGTGCGAGAGGTTCTGAAAATATCCTTGTCATTCAAATGGATCTGCGAGTTTCAAGCTGTGAATTGCAGGCCGGCGAGACGCGATCGCTTTTAAAGCGTGCTACGTCATTCAGCTAATTGCAATTCTCAATTCCAGATGGCGTGTGGCTGAAAGTCGTCACGTTAATGCCATTCAGGCGATACCCAGCGCCTGCAATATCGGCACATGCATGTCGGCGAAGCGTTGCGCTTTCTCTCGCAGTGCCTGACTGCTCTTCTGCCCATCGAGCGCCGCTTCGGCAAACGCGGCCCATTGCGCCGGTTCGCTGAAACCGCGCTGCCGCGCCAGCAGGAACAATTGCGCCACGCGCGGCACCCGCACGCCCGACCCGGACACCGGGCTGACCAGGAACTGCACGTCGCCGCGTTGCGGCGCCTGCTCGCAGATGGCGGCGTTCAGTTGGGCCGATGTGCTCCGCGCGGCGGCGATTCGTGCGTCATCCTGAACGTTCAGCAACACGCCGCTGCCCACCAGCAACGTGACGGCCTTGACCACACCATCGAACGTCAGCCCGTGCGCGTGCCGTTCGATCTCGGCGAGGCTCGTGGGGCGATGGCCGGCCAACGCATCGAGGATCGGCCCGTAAGTGGCTACTGGCAATGCAGCCTCGCCGAGCGCGCCGCGCACCTTCAACTGCACGGCTTCGCGCGACAGTGCCAGCATCACGCGCTGCGCGCGCAGCGCGGCCTGGCGTGCTTCCGCGCCGAGCGCCGGCGCGCCCTTGATCCAGTAATCGCGACGCATCGAGCGCAGCGTGCAGAAATCGCGCGTCGTCTCGCGCACGACGGGGTCGTCGATTTCCGTCAGCAACGCGCGTTGCGCGGGCGTCAGGTTGATCTCGTCGACGTGATCGCGATAATCGGCCGAGCCCGCATAACGCAGGCCGCACGCACCGAACGTGGCGGCCACTTGCGAGAACGTCAGCGGCTGCCAGTCGCGATTGAAATACTCGTGGGCAAGGTAGTGCGCATCGTCGTCGGACAGCGCATCGATGCGCGCGGCCAGTTGCGGGTTCGCTTGCGCATAGCCGGGTTGCGCGGCCATCACGCGCTGGAGGAACGCCACCGATTGGGCGACCTGCGACAAGGCGCGTGCTTCGTCGGACGCCTCGCCGGGCGATGCATGTTGCGCTCCGGCGTGAAAATGGCTGCGCAGCAATTCGCGCACCGGTAGCATCGCGGCCCAGCCCGGCTCGGTGTTGTAGCTGACGTACACCACGCCACCGTGGTTGAGCTTGCGTTCGATGAACTCGGCGAGGCAGGCGCGATGCTCGTCGGCCACCCAGCTCCAGATGCCGTGCAGGCCGATGAAGTCGAAGTTCGGCAGATCGTCGCGCGCGCAGAACGCCGCGAAGCTGTCGGCGCACAACGTGGCCTGCGAGCCGGCCTGCTGCGCGAGTTGCTGCGCGAAGCGCGCGTGCGCGGCGTTGAAATCGGTGCCGAACCAGCGGCTGTCGGAGCCGGCCGCGTGCAGGTTGACGCTGACGCCGTGGCCATAGCCCAGTTCGCAGGCGGCGCGCACCGTGGGCGGCGCGAAGCCCGATTGCAACAACGGCAGGGGCAGGCGCAGCGGATTCAGTTCATCGCAATAGCCGTAGGTGTAGGCAATCCCGTCGATGTTGCCGGCTGTCCAATCGCTCACGATCCGTTCCGCTTCCCTGAAGGCGCACCCGGCGCCAGGGCCGGGCCGGCGTGAGCCGAAGCCTCTCACGGCGCGGGGCGGCTTGTCCATCGGCGTTGCGAGGGTGTGGATTTCCGCGCGAAGCCGCGCCATGGCGGCGGCCCTTCGGCTTGTCATAAGGCGGGCGCGCCTATACACGCAATTCACGCCGAACGAGCGGCGTTTCTTCGAGCAGATCCTGCGGCCGCAGGTGGCGGCGGGGCGGATGGTGTCGGCGGAGCGCGTCGCTTATCTGACGGCCGTGAAGCCGGACGGCTGAGGCGGCTGGCTGAGGTGGCTAGCCGAGGCGTGCGCCGCGTTCAACGCAGCGCGATCTGCGCCGCGTCCGCGGCGAGCGCCGCCTCGAACAGCGGCTTGCCCGGCCCGGCCAGCCACGCGTCGAAGTCGAGCAGCGGGCCGAACTCCTGTTCGAGCGCCTGGATATCGGCGCGCCCGGCCAGCCGCCCGTCGTCGAACAATTCGGCGAGGCGGCTCAGGAACGGGTTCTGGGCGAGCAGGCTGTCGGGAAAGCGCGCGTAGCGGATCGGCCGCCCGGCGGCGCGGCTCAGGCTCGCCTGCAGGCTTTCGGCCGTCAGCTGGTCGCCTGCGATTTCGAGCGTGCGGCCCGCGAAGCGCGCCGGCGCGGCGAAGATCTTCGCGACGATCCGGCCGATGTCCTGCGCGGCGATCGTCTGACCGGCCTGACCCGGCCGCAGGAAAAACGTGTAGGCATCCTGATCGAGACCCATGCCGGGCAGCATCAGCAGTTCCATGAAACCGGCCGGGCGCACGATCGTGCTGGTCAGCGCGAGGCCGCGAATGTGCGCCTCGATGGCCGACTTGCTGTCGAAGTGCCCCATGCCGGTTTTCTCGGGGCCGGCCGCATTGACCGAGGTGTAGACGAGGTGCTGCACGCCCGCTTCCACGGCGAGATCGGCGATGGTCGTGCCGTAGCGCACTTCCTGCTCGTCGCTCACGTTATAGGCCGCGCCTTGCCCCGAACTCGGCTGCACGCTGAACACGCCATACGCGCCCTGCATGGCAGTCCTGATCGAATCCGGATCGGCGAAATCGCCGCGCACCAGCTCGATGCCGCGCGCAGCCAGCGCCCGCGCCTTGTCCGCCTGCGGATCGCGCACGAACGCGCGCACCGCCCAACCCTGTTCCTTCAGCGCGGCGGCCACCGCGCCGCCTTGCTGCCCCGTCGCGCCGAATACCAGCACGACGCCGTGCGTGCGTTCCCGATCGATTGCCATCTTCGTATTCCTCAGTGTCAGAGGTCGTTGATGGTATACATTTGATACCTGAACGCAATTACGCACCTGAAGGCTACCTGGTAGCCCGGAGTATCCCGCCCATGGCCTCGCTGTCCCCGGAAGACCTCGAACTGAACCGCCTCGTGCTGGAGGAGATCACCAGCAAATGGACGCTGCTGGTGCTCGGCTGCCTGTGCGCCGGGCCGATGCGTTTCAACGCGCTGCGCCGCGCCAACGAGGGCATCACGCAGAAGGCGCTGACGCAGTGCCTGCGCCGTTTGGAAGCGAACGGCTTCATCACGCGCACGGTGGTCAGCACGGCGCCTGTTGCGGTGTCCTATGCAATCTCGCCGCTCGGGCGCTCGCTGGAGCCGCATCTGCAGGCGATCCTCGGCTGGACGGTGGCGCACCGCGAGGCGGTGATGGCGGCGCGGCAGGCGTTCGCCGCGCAAGGGGGCGGGTAGGCGGCCGGGCGCCCGGTTGCGGGCGTATGATCCCCGGGGCCGTCATGGCGCCTTCAACATCCGAACGATCGAGTGCGATGGTCCGGATCTCGCGAGCACGATCTCCGTCATGGATTTGTCCGTTTCCTCCCGCGATGCCACGCCCGCCGTCGAGGCCGGCCCGCGCGTCGGCAAGTGTCGGTTTGCCTTCGTTCTGCTGAACGATTTCACGCTCGTCGCGTTCGCGGCGTTCGTCGACGTGCTGCGCCTCGTCAGCGATTCGGGCGACCGCAGCGGCCGGGTGCGCTGCGACTGGACCTTGCTGACCGAACAGGCCGTCCCGGTGCGCGCCAGTTGCGGTGCGCAGATCGTGCCCGACGGCGGGTTCGGCGAGCAACCCGATTACGACTACGTGGTGGTGGTGGGCGGCCTGCTCGGCGGGCGCAATCGCGCCTCGCGCGCCACGCTGGCGTTTCTCGCGCGCTGCGCCGAGCGCGGCGCGACCGTGGTGGGGCTGTGCACCGGCAGTTTCGCGATGCTCGAAGCCGGGCTGCTCGATGGGCGCAAGATCTGCGTGAGCTGGTTTCATGCGCAGGACCTGCTCGAGGCGTTTCCATCGCTCGATCCGCAGCAGATCGTGTCGGACCGCCTGTTCGTGGCGGACGGCAATCGCATCACCTGCGCGGGCGGGCGCGCGTCGGCCGACGTGGCCGCGACGATCCTGCGCCGGCATGTGGACGCGTTCGTGGTGGACAAGGCGCTGCGCATCCTGCAGATCGCGCATCCCGACGACGCCAACGCGCCGCAGGCGCCCGGCGGCCGCTTGCCGGAGCGTTGCCATCCGAAGGTCCGGCGCGCCGCGCTGATCATCGAGCAGCACATCGCCACCGGCATTTCGCCGGCGCAACTGGCCGAGCGGCTCGACCTGTCGGTGCGCCATCTCGAACGGTTGTTCAAGGAATCCACCGGCATGGGGCCGCGCGCCTACTGCAAGCAGATGCGTTTGCAGTTCGCCGCGTGGCTGCTGGCGCGGACCGACAAGCCGGTCGCCGACATCGCGGTGCGTTGCGGCTTCCCGAGCGGCTCGCACCTGAGCCGCGAATTCCGCGCGCATTTCGGGCTGCCGCCGGTGCGCTACCGTGCGCAGGGCACGCAACGGGCGCGGGACGCCGGCGGCGCCCCGGCCGCGCATGACTGGCGCGACGTCTATCCGGACCGGATCGAATTCTATTGAGCGCGGCGCGGCGCTGGACCCGGCGACGCCCACGGACACATCGCCTGCCGAAATCGCATGGCACGCGCCCCCGCTTGCTTCTATCGCGACGGCGCGGACCACGCCACCGCGTCGTGCGGATGCAGGCTTTCCAGATGTCGGACCTGCACGCGCGCATCGTCCTGGTCGTGCAACGCGGCCTGGATGCGGCGCGCGGCATCTTCCACGAACATCAGGTTGCCGCCGTTGAGCGCCGCGAAGGCCTGCTCGTCGGCGCGCTTCACGGCCGTCTGCACCGGCGTGCCGACGGCCGCCTCGATGCGGTCGATCAGCGCGAGCAGGCCGAGCGTGGGCGCATCGCGGTCGGTGCCGACCGAGACGCAGGCCTCGCTGCGCTGGCTGTGCGGCGTGGCGAGCGTCGCGTGGCGGCGCAGCCAGGCGCTCACGGCGGCGGGGTCGACCATCGCCTGCCCTTCGAACGCCTGCTGGAAGCCCTGTTCGATCAGTTGCCGCGACAGCGCGGCCGAGCACGGGCAGGTCGACGAATAGCCCACCGTCACTTCGCTTCGCAATGCGAAGCGTCCGCCGGCCAATTCGGCATCGATGCGCACCGGATACGATTTCCAGCCCGACAGCCCTTCGGTGACGAGCGCCGGGCGGCGCGTCAGCAATTCGGCATGCAGGCGCAGCCGCGCGTTGCGTGTTTCGCAGTCCCGATGGCTGTCGATCATCGCCTCGAGCAGCCGCCGCAGGCCGGCCGGCGAGAGCGGGCCGGCCTCGGCGTGTTCGTCGAGCAGCCGGTACAGGCGCGACATGTGGATGCCCTTCACGTGCGGGGCGGGCAGATCGACCTGCAGATCGGCGCGCGCATGCAGCGTGCGCCGGTAACCGGGTTCGTCGAGCGTGACGGGCACATCGATGCCGCGCATGCCCACCCATTCGAGCGGGCCGAGGTTGGGGGCGAGGTCGGTCAGGGAGACGTCGGGAAGCGCTTCGTTCATACGGAGAACCAAAGGGTGGGGCGGCCCCACCGGCTCACGGCATGGGGCGCGCGTTCAAGTCAGGACCAATCGGAAAACGGGCTGGGCCAGGCGGCCCAGGCTTGCGGGCCTTGCGCCATTTCCGCGTCGGTCAGCAGGCAGGCGTCGAAGCGGGCGCGCAGCGCGGCCTCGTCCATCTCCATGCCGATCAGCACGATTTCCTGGCGCGCGTCGCCCACGCGGTCGTCCCATTTCGCGCGGATCAGCGCGACGGCTTCGGGGTCGTCCGGCCAGCGTTCGTCGGGCACGGCGGCCCACCAGTAGCCGGCCGGGCCATGACGCGCCACCGCGCCGGCCTGCGACCAGTTGCCGGCCAGCGTCGGATGGCTGGCCAGCCAGAAGAAGCCCTTCGAGCGCACCACGCCGGGCCATTCGCTTTCCACCAGCGCGTGGAAGCGTTGCGGATGGAACGGGCGGCGCGCGCGGTAGACGAAGCTGCCGATGCCGTATTCGTCGGTTTCGGGGCGGTGCATGCCGCGCATTTCCTGCAGCCAGCCCGGCGCCTTCGACGCCTCGTCGAAATCGAACAGCCCGGTGCCGAGCACGCGGTCGAGCGGCACCTTGCCGAACTCGGCCGCCTCGATGCGCGCGCGCGGGTTGAGGCCGCGCAGGATCGCCGTCAGCCGTTCGCGGTCGTCGCCTTCGAGCAGGTCGATCTTGTTCAGCACGATCACGTCGCAGAACTCGATCTGCTCGATCAGCAGGTCGACCACCGTGCGGCGGTCTTCCTCGCCGAGCGATTCGCCGCGCGACTGCAGGCTGTCGCGCGAGCTGTAGTCGCGCAGGAAGTTGTAGCCGTCCACCACCGTCACCATCGTGTCGAGCTGGGCGCTTTCGTTGAGACAGCGGCCGTCCTCGCCCTCGAACGTGAACGTTTCGGCCACCGGCAGCGGCTCGGAGATGCCCGTCGATTCGATCACGATCTGGTCGAAGCGGCCTTCCTGCGCGAGGCGGTCCACCTCTTGCAGCAAATCCTCGCGCAGCGTGCAGCAGATGCAGCCGTTGCTCATCTCGACCAGCTTCTCGTCGGTGCGCGACAGCTCGGCGCCGCCTTCACGCACCAGCGCCGCGTCGATGTTGACCTCCGACATGTCGTTGACGATCACCGCGACGCGCCGGCCTTCGCGGTTGTTGAGGATGTGGTTCAGCAGCGTGGTCTTGCCCGCGCCCAGAAAGCCGGACAGGACCGTGACCGGCAGCCGGGCGGGCGGGGAGGACGTGAGGGTGTCTTGACTCATCGTGGTATCTCGGGGAAAGGCGCGATGCGGCGGGCCGGGTTGCCGGTCACGGGACGATCCGGCGCCGGGTGATCGAAATGATACGTTATATCATCTCGATGCGTGCGCGGAGTTTCGACGAGGGGGAATGGCGGGGGGAAGGGGAAAGTCGGGGGCGGGTGGCGGCGGGAGCCGGGCGGGCAACGGTGAATGCCGTTTGTCGCTGCTTCGCCGCGCCTGCGCGCGAGCGGTTCGACCCGGTAGGGGTGCGCCGGCGGCCCGCGCGATGTTCGATCCGATCACATATCGAGCGACGCACGCGGCGGCGCGCCGTCAGCCGCCGTCAGCCGTCAGGCCGCGCGTACCAGCCGGTTGCCGCCGAGCGACTTGGCCGTGTAGAGCGCCGCGTCGGCGGCGGCCAGCATGTCGACGAGTGGTGGCACGTCGTGTTCGTAGCGCGCCAGGCCCACGCTGACCGTCGCCTGGATCGGCGTGCCGTCGCGATTGACGGTGACCTCGGCGGCGAAGCGTTGCGCGATGAAATCGCCGAGATCGTGGGCGCGTTGGGCGTCGTAGCCCGACAACAGCACCGCGAACTCCTCGCCGCCGATCCGCGCCAGGATCGTGTCCGGCCCGAGCACCGCGCGGGCGACCGCGGCGAACGACTTCAGGACGTCGTCGCCGGCCTTGTGGCCGAAGCGGTCGTTGATACTCTTGAATTGGTCGAGATCGAGCGCCAGCACGGCGAACGGCTGCTTGCCCTCCGCCTTGCGGATCGCCAGCGCGCCTTCCTCGAAGAACCAGCGGCGGTTGCCGAGGCGGGTCAGGTAATCGGTTTGGGCCTCGCGCAGCAGGCGGCTGTGGGTTTCCTCGCGCACCAGCCGCAGCAGCGTCATCGGCAGGATTACCGAATAGAGCACGCCTTCGTACATCGTGATCTGGCTGGCCAGCAGCACCAGCGGCGAGCCGTAGCGTTCGGCCAGCATCGGCAGCAGGAGCATGCGGGCCGCGTACAGCAGCGCGTGCAGGCTCGTGACCACGATCGCGATGCGGCGCGTCTGGAATGCCTTCAGGCTGGCGCTGCGCAGCAGTTCGCGCGCGGTCAGCGCGCTGGCCAGGGCGATCGGGCCGGCGCTGATGTAGAACCACATCGCCTGCGGCCAGTGCGCGCCGACGATCAGCCAGGCCAGCGCGTCGAGCAGCAGCAGGCCGACCGAGAGCCGCAACACCTTCCGCCCGCTCAGGGCCGCCACCCCGCCCAGGATCAGCAGATAGCCGCCGAGCAGGATGAGATTGCTGATGGCCGCCCCCAGCACGCCCGGCAGCGCGGTGCGCGCGAGCACGATCACACATCCCGCGCCGAGCGTCGCGTACCCCGCAGCCAGGATTCGCAATGCCTTGCTGCGCTTGGGGTGTGACGCGTGTTCCCAGAACGTCAGGCCGGCACTGGCGAATAACGTTCCGATCGCGAGGAAATATAGGGTAAGAAGGTCGACGTGCATGACTGACGTGTAGGCCCGGGGCGGTGCTTCGCTGGGGCGAGGCGGCATTTTACGCCTAACGTCGGACAACTCGGAGAACGTCAAATTTGTTCAATTCGGGGCCGGCGCGGCGAGCGCCGCGGCCGGCCGCTGGCGGTCAGGGGAGCATCGGCGGCATGCCCTGCATGGTTTTCGCCCAGTCCTGCTTTTGCTTGGCGAGCCTGGCGGTGTCGGCGGCTTTCTGGTCGTCTTTCTTGCGTTGCTCGTCTTCGGCTTTTTTGTCGGTCGAGCCGAAGGTGTCGGTGTCGCGGGTTCGGAAGTAGAGCGTGTCGGCCAGAACGTGATCCTGCCAACTGGTCAGCAAGGTGTCGTGAACGAGCATGTCGAACATCGCCATGACGTCGGCGGGGAGGGGGTGCTTGCCGCCGATCCCTTCCTTCCAGGCGTCGACGAGCGCCATCTCGTCGTCCGACAACAAGCCATATTCGAGCACGGACGCCGCGATTTGCGCGCCCCCCAAGCCGTAGGGGTCGGGAGGGGCGCTACGGAGTGATTCAGCCGTTTTCTTGCGCTGATCCTGCTTGCCGGCCTTCGCCACGAGCCGGTCGGCGTCGTTCTGCAAGCGCGTCCAGACGCTGGTGAAATCGCGCGGCGCGGTGCCGACGAGATTCTCGAAATGCGTTTCAGCGGCGTCGCGCTCGGCCTTCAGTTTGAGCAAGGTGGCCTGATCCTCCGGCGGGCGCGTCGAGATCATGCTCATGATGACGCCCTGACGTTGCATTTCGGCGTCGAGTTTGCTCTTGGTGAGCTTGCGCTGATAATCGGCCGCCGCGTAATCGCTGCGCCATTTTTCCACCGGGTCCGAAATCGTCTTGCGGAACTCCGGGTCCTGATAGCGCACGGCGATCCAGCGCAGAAAGATCTTTTCGTGATCGAGGATATTGAGCCCGGCCTTGCGTGGGACGAGCGCCTGGTAGGCGTCGACCAGGTGGCGGACGCGGTATTGCTTGCCTTCGCAGGTGATGGGCTTGGCGATGGAGAATTTGTTGAACGTCAATGGCTTGCCATTCGCCATTTCTTCCATCGAGTTGATCGCCGTGCCGGCTTTCATGGCCTCCAGCAGCATGTCGCGCAGCGGGATGCGCATCAATTCGGCATTGAAGCCGAGCGATCCCTTGACTGCGCCGCCAACCACATCGCAACTGGTGCCCGGATAGAGGAACTGTTCGCCGCGCGTCTTTTCGAGGCTGTCGAGGCGTTGGTAGCAGCGCTTTTCGTGCGCCGCCGCGAAGTGCACGCAGCGCTCCACGCTGGGGGGCACGTCCAGCGCGCGATCCTTGTAGTCCGTCTTGATCACGTTGATGAACGGCACCAGCCCGACCACCTGGCTCGCTTCTTCCGACATGACGGACGACACCGCGTCGAGCAGGCCAAGGAATTTGATCTTGATCTTGACGCCGTCTATGGCCAGATCGAGGTCGTCGGTCTGCTTGTATTGTGTTGCCAGCGCATTGACGAAGGTGCGTGCGAGCACACAGCCTCGATCGGCGCCGAACACCGACACTTCGATCACGCCGACATGAGGCATTTGTGCCCGCACGGCGTTGTAGGCCGCCTTGAACTGGTCCATCGCGGCGAGCAGGCGGGTATCGATGCCGGTGCCGAAGTACATCGCCATGAAGGCGTTGTCGCGGACGATCGGCACGTTCTCCATGATGATGCCCGCGAACAGGCTGCGCGCGACGGTGCCGAGCGCCTTGAGCGGATTCTTCTTGAGGGCGCCGATCGTATCGTCCTTGGCCCCTTTCAGCACGAGGCTGCCGGCTGCTTTCGAGCGCTGGAGCAGGCGTTCAGAGGATGAAGTCAGCACGTTGGTGATGCGTCGGGCGTCCGCCGGAATTCCCTTGATCTCCTTCTTGATATCCTCGAACGCCTTTTCGAGCGGGCGGAACGAGAATTCCTTGGCGGATTCCTTCAATGCCTTTTCGGCACGAGATTTCACATCGGCTTTTTCGAGCGGATCCTTGACGCGGAAAAAGGACTTGCTCACCGATTCGGCCGTGGATTTAGCCGTGCTGACTACCTTGGCCGTGGCCATCTTGGTTGCGGCGGCGGTCGCATTCTTGATGGCGCTTGAGTCGGAGTCCTCATTGAGCGGCGTGCCGAGGCCCGAGTAGTAAAAGGCGTACCAGAACTGTTTAACCGGCCGGTGCTTATCGGTATTCGCACAATGCGCTTCCCACAGCCGGCAAATATTGGAGTACTGCGAACTTTCCGGGTCGTCGATATCGCGGTTTCTGCCGAACGCATCGAAGAAAAATCCCATGCGGATCACGGCCCCACAGGGCAAACACGTATCCGCCGGGTAGTTTGCGGCATTCTGCTTGGAAACCTGGAGCAATACCGATACCGGAGTTGCGTCGTCCGGATCGAGTTTGCGTTGGCTGTCCATGCTATTTCTCCTTCGAGAGCGGCGGAGGCAGCAAGCCGTCCGGGACGGATGGGACGGCGACCAGTGTGAATTTTCCGCGAGACAAATCTGCCTTTATTTTGGGCGACAGAGTTTGAATCGCCTTGGCAAATGCACCAGGTTTGTTCTTGCTGGCCTGCAAGATGCGTTGAACATCCGCTTGTGCGTCGAAGCGATCGTTGATCAGCAGGCTGAAATACGCATACTGTTTGAGGTCTTCAAGGTCTGTCAGTCGATATTTGAGCCACGCTTCAGCAACGATGCGGCCGATATGGCGAGATTGCTGATAGTCTCCCTCGCCGGTTCGTTTGTTGATTTGTGACTCGTACTGCATCATCCATCTCATGACCTCGACCATTGGAATTCGAGACGCGTCATTCAAGCCGCCAGGAAATTGAAGCTCGACGTGGTGATCCGGGAAAAAGTGCACTTCCAGGAGTCTTTCTCCGACGTGGTCCGGTGCTTTCGTGGGGGGCATCGACGCTTTGGCTTCGGCGGAAAAACGTTTTTCGTCTCCGGCGATCCATTGATCGGCATCGTAGTATTGCCATGTCACAGTGAATTCGGTGCCTTTCAGTTGGTAGCAACAGGCGACTCGGCCACCACCTGCACCAGGCGGGTCATCGCCGCCGCCGGTCGCCTTGTTGCCATAGGCATCCGTCACCGTAAAGCGGATCAGGTTATAGGGCAGGTAGTTCTGCCCCATGACCGAAATGCCGTTGTATGTCGGCTCCGATTTCCCGCAAGCGGACAACGAGACCATCATCGCGCCAGCGACAAACGCTCGGGCCGACCAGTTCAATATTTTCCGACCATCACGCATTTGCATCGTCCTTCCGATAGATGTTCTGTCCGATGGCGCTCGACTTGATTCGAGCGCGTTCCGGCATGCTGCCGCTGACGGTTTCGGTGCGCGGCGGCGGCAGCAAGCCATCGGCAATCGCCGGCACCGCAACAGGCGCGAACTTGTCGCGCTTCAACTCTGCCATCACGCTCGGCGTGAGCGACCGAATCGCCTTCGCGAAAGCCCCCGGCGTGCCTTTGCTCGCCTGCGGTATCCGCTGCACATCGGCTTGCGCATCGAACTGTTCGTTCACCAGCAGGCTGAAGTAAGCGTACTGCTCCAGATCCTGCAGATCCGTCAGCCGATACTTGAGCCACGCCGCTGCAACGACGCGCCCAACATGACGGAACTGCTGATACTCCTCTTCGCCGTTTTGCTTCTTGATTTGCGACTCATACTGCCTCATCCATCTCATGACATCGACCATCGGAATTCGAGACGCGTCGTTCAACCCTCCAGGAAACTGAAGCTCGACGTGGTGATCCGGGAAGAAGTGCACTTCCAGAAGTCTTTCTCCGACGTGGTCCGGCGCTTTCGTGGGGGGCATCGATGCTTTGGCTTCGGCGGAAAAACGTATTTTGTCTCCAGCGATCCATTGATCGGCATCGTAGTATTGCCACTTCACTGTGAATTCGGTGCCTTTCAGCTTGTAGCAACAGGCGACCCGGCCACCACCCTCACCCGGCGGATCATCGCCACCGCCACTTGCCTTGTTGCCGTAGGCGTCCGTGACCGTGAAGCGGATCAGGTTGAAAGGCAGATAATTCTGCCCCATGACCGAAATACCACCGTACGTCGGCTCCGACTTCCCGCAAGCCCCCAGCGCCACGACCATCACCGCCGCCGCCACAACCCGGCCAACCACCGCCCCCGCCCTCAACCCGCACCACCCAACCGCGTCAACTCCATCGCATCCCGAATCGCATCCCACTGCGCGTCGCCAATCCCCGCCAGCGCCGCATCGACATCCATCTCCCCACGCTTGACCGCCGCGAGACACGCCTGCACATCGGGATGCTCATCAAACCTTGGCGACACATGCACACCGATCGTCACATACGACAGCACCTGCGCGGCGTCGGCGATCCCATAACCGGCCGCCCGTTCGAGCAACAACACAATCGCTTCGTACAACTCGACATCCGACAGATGATCGACCGACATCGCCATCGTTTCGCGAAACTGCAGCGCCAGCTTGTCGGGATACCCGAGCGCGATCAATCTCGCATGCTGCGTGTCGTCCAGATCAACGAGGCTGTCGCTGCCGATCACGCCGCCATCAGCGCCAACCGCCGCCTCGTTGCGCCACACCACTTCCTTGCGCCATCGATCGCGATACCGCAACGCGACGAACGGCGCGAGAAACCGCTGCGCCTGCGCATCGGACCACACCTGCCGCAGCCGCGCCAGCACATGGTTGTCGAAGAAGAACAGGAAGAACCGGCGCCCGCCCGGCAGTGTGTAGACGACATACTGCCGGCAATGCGCGTCGAGCCGGTCGAACGGCAGCGGCGACCACGCCCACGTCACGGCGTGCAGATCGACCAGGCGTGTCCACAGCTCGTGAAGCAGACGATGCTGCTCGCTGCCGGTGGCCAGCGCCTGCCGGTCGAAGGCGATCAGATGCGGGGCAATGTCGGGATACGCGTCGAGATTCGTCTCGCGCCACAGCGAGGCGTAACGCACGCCGTGCGCGGCCGCGAGCCGCGCATCCAGGCCCGGATAACCGCGCGAATCGAGGAACGCATACAACTGCAAGGGCAGGCCCTGCGCGGAGCGCTCGGCAAACCCGCCATGCAGGCTTTCCAGGAACGCGGGCCAATCGTCGAGCCGCGCAGGCGATTCCTCAACGACATCCATCACCTCGGCCGCATCGGTTGCGTCCGCAACCTCAACGCCGTCCTCCTGCATCGCCGCCCCGGTTTCGTTTTGCTCGCTCATCAATCCGCCTCGACCATCGATTCGCGTCCGCTGTGCGCATTCAGCAAGCACTCCTTGCACGTGCCGCCCGGCAGCGCCGGCAGCGGATACGGCATGCTGGCCGGCCCGGCGAACGTGTGCTGCGCGCCCTTCACGTCGATGGTGCCGGGCGCGTGAATCTCGATGTTGCCGCCGCTGATGCGGATATAGGCGCCGCCGGATGTCAGCAGCACGTCCTGCTTGGCGGCCACGTCGATGGTGGCGGTGGCGCTCACCAGCTTCAGCGTTTTCTGCGCGGTCAGCTCGATATTGTCGGAATGCGCCTGCACCTCGACCTTGCCCTTGCCGGCGAACAGCTTGATGCCGGCGTTCTGCACGAACAGGCTGAGGGTCTTGCGCACGCTGGCCACGAGCGATTTGCCGACGGCCAGCACCGTGCTCTGGCCGCTGACGAGGTTGATCTGCTCGGTGCCGGCCAGATGCACCGATTGCTGGCTCGACAGCGCGATGCCGGCCGGGCTGCCGAGCAGCATCACCGGCTCCTTGAACGCGTTCGCGCTGCCGGTGCCTCCGCCGGCGGTGTTGCCGCCGGAACCGGAGCCGGAAGCTGAGCCAGAAGCGGAGCCGGCCACGCTGTTTTGCGTCGCGTCGGTGAACGCCTTCATGGCGTCGTGGCCCTCGGCGAGCGTCTCGGCCTGGTGCGTCTCGCTGACCTGCGACAGCGATTCGATCAGGCTCTCGGCATTGACGAGCTGCTGCTGCGATTCGCGCACGTCGAGCGGCTGGCTGTTGGCGGCCTTCGGATGGGTGGTGAGATACAGCCCCTGCGTGGCGCGCACGGCGCCGTAATCGTCGGTGCGCAGATCGAAGCCGCTGCCGAGATAGCCGCCTCGCGTGTTGCCGTTCTGGTCGATCAGGTAGCCGAGATGCAGCAGCGAATTGGCGCTGCTGCTGGCGAGGCGCATGCGGTTCTGGCCGGTGGCGTCGTCGAGCACCATCTCGTTGTAGCCGCTGCCGGCGTATTCCTTCGAGCGGTGGCCGGACAGGATGCCGTTGCTGTGCCATTGCGGCTTGACCGCGCCGTTGTACACGCGATGCAGGCAGATCGGCCGGTCGCAATCGCCGCCGAGATAGCCGATCAGCACTTCCTCGCCGACGCGCGGCATATGCACGCCGCCATAGCCGCCGCCGGTGTCCGATTGCGCGACGCGCACCCAGCACGAGGCGCGCTCGTCGCCGTCGTTGAGGCGATCCCACACGAAGCGGATCTTGATGCGGTTCAGCGCATCGGTGTACACCTCCTCGCCCTGCGGCCCGACGACGATGGCGGTTTCGAGCCGCATCTCGGGCTTGGCGTGCGCGAACGGGCTGCGGTACGGCACGGCGGTGCGCTGCGCCTCGACTTCCACGCGATAGAAGCCGGTCGAGCCGTCGTCGTGCGTCACGGCGAACCCGCCGTCGCCGCTGTCGGCGCGCGCCTGCGCCAGTTGCGCCTGCAGGCTGTGCGGAAAATTCGCGTCGTGGTCGGACAGCGGCAGGTTGTTCTCGATGAACCCCTGCACGCGGATCGCGGCGAATTCGCGTTGCGAATCGGCGTCGCGATCGTGCTCGGGATGGCCGGTCAGCGTGAAGCGCCGGCCGGCATCGATGCCGCGCACGCCGCCCGCGCCCGTGAACCGCTTGGCGCGCGATTCCCATTCCTCCAGCCGGATGTTCGACAGCGCCTCGCCGCGATCCTGCGCGGCGAACGTGTAGGCCCCGGTGTATTCGTAGACTTCGGTTTGCTGCGGCAGGCTGCCCTGGTTGTCGCGCGTCGGCAGCGTGGTGCCCTTGGGGTTGGCGGCGGCGGCCGGCGATTTGTAGTCGAACGTGCGGGTGGTATGCGCGCTGCTTTGCAGCGTGCGCGAGCCGGCCCATTGCGTGAACGCGTCGGCTTCGCTGCCGGTGGCGATGCGCGCGAACGTGACGGCGGCCGGGGAAAGGGCGTCGAGCGAATGAATGTCGTCGGTGATCACGAGCGTGTGCGACGCGCCGCCCGCATCGTGCCGCCAGAAGCCGAACAGGCCTTCCTGCTCCATCAGGCGGTGCACGAACTGCCAGTCGCTCTCGCTCTGGCGGCAATACGAGCGGCTCGGCAGCGGCTTCGACAGCGCGAACCGATAGCGGCCCTGCGCCTGCGGATGCGCGTCGAACACGGCGGCGAGGATGGCGTCGGTGCCCTGATCCTGCCAATAGCGCATGTCGCTGCGAAAGCGCAGGAAATGCAGCCACGATGCGACCGTCAATTGATAGCCCGACAGGCTGCCGTCCGAACCGAGCCGGCGCGCGGTATGGATAAAGCCATTGACGGGCCGGTACGACATGTCCGCCTGCTGAATCCACAGCGTGATTGGCTGCGCGATCAGCGATTTCAGTTCGACATCGGGCGCGGCGGACACCATGTCGAGCGTCATGCTGAAATCGCGGCCCAATTCGGCGTGCGTGACGGCCCGGCGCGGAATCAGGGTGTTATCGGGCAGGCAGGGAATATCCGTCTTCAGCAGACGCCCCTGTTGAATCAGGCCGCCACGAATGGCCTGAGCCAAATCGGTCATGTCCATGCATTTCCCATCGTTTTATCGGTGGCGGGCGCGAGCTTCCCGCACACGTTCGGAGGTAGCGCTCCGAATGGCAAAGCGGCATTTTAGCGGGATTACGAAGACCTGACGATGGCTGTCGATTTAATAAATGTCAAAACGCCATTTGAATCCGATCAAATGGCGTGATGAATGGCGCAAGCGGGAGATAACCTGTCGAATCAAACAGGCGAGTTGAAAACGATTTCGGCCGATATCGAACGATTCAACGCTGAAAATCGAATGCGGATTAAATTACCGATTATCGGCATTCGATTAAAGAAATCGGTAATAAAACCCGCCCGGCATTAATCCGCCCGCTTTGCAAACACCTCCTTGAACACCAGCATCGCCGAAAACACGTTCGGCCAGCCCGCGTAGTACGCCAGTTGCGTCAGCATCTCGGCGGCCTCGTCGCGGGTCAGGCCGTTATCCATCGCGCGGTTCAGGTGATACGGGATCTGCGCGACCTGGCCGTTCGCCACCAGCGCGGCGACCGTCACGAGGCTGCGGTCGCGCGGCGCGAGGCCGGGGCGCAGCCAGAGGTCGTTGAACAGCACGTCGGTGGTGGCCTGCACCACGCCCGGTGCGGTCATGCCGAAATTCTCGCCGACGGTGTGTGCGCGTTGGCGTTCGGCCGCCTCGTCGAGCGGCAGCGGCGGCGTATCGACGGGCGACAGTTGGGCCGCGCCGATGCCGCGTTCGCGGAACGTGTCGGCCAGCGCGCCGGCCGCGGCCGTGGCGTTGCCCCAGCCGGCGTAGAACGCCAGATGCGCGACGATCTCGGACAGCTCGGCCGGCGTCACGCCGCGATCGAGCGCGAGCGGCGCCTGGCTGCGCAACTCGGCGGCCTGGTTGCGCGCGATCAGCACGGCGACGGTGACGATGCCGCGATCGCGCGGCGCAAGGCCCGGGCGTTGCCACACGTTGTCGAGCACGGTGGCGGTGTAGTGCGCGAGGGCGGGGGAGGCCGCGCCGAGGTCGGCGGGCGTGGGGGTGTCGTGCATGGCGTGAATCCTGTTCGGGGTGGCGCAGGCGCTCAGGGCCAGCGCCGTGCCGGCCGCCGCGAGATGCGCGGCAAAGCGCGCGGCGAGCCGGGGCGGGCGGCGTTCACTCGCCGAGATACTGCGCATCGCTGACCTGGTCGAGCCAGTCGACGTTGCGGCCGTCGAGCGCTTCCTGGATCGCCACGTGCGTCATGGCGGTGGTGGCGGTCGCGCCGTGCCAGTGCTTGTGGCCGGGCGGGCACCAGATCACGTCGCCGGCGCGAATCTCCACGCGCGGCTCGCCTTCGCATTGGGTCCAGCCGCAGCCGGCGGTCACCAACAGCGTCTGGCCGAGCGGGTGCGTGTGCCAGGCGGTGCGCGCGCCCGGCTCGAACGTGACGCTGGCGCACGAGACGCGCGAGGGCGGCGGCGCGACGTTGAGCGGGTCGATCCGGACGGTGCCGGTGAACCACTCGTCGGGGCCGCGCATCGAGGGCTGCGAACCGGCGCGCATCAGTTTCATGGGGCTTCCTTGCGAGTCATGGGATGCCGGCCAATGTACCGAGCCCGCGATCATGCGACTAGATGGCAAAATCGGCATGATCCTATGCATGGGAGCATCAATTGAAAGAGAACCTCGACGACCTGCTGGCGTTCATGGCGGTGGCGCGCGAGCGCAACTTCACGCGCGCGGCGGCGCAGCTCGGCGTGTCGCAATCGGCGCTGAGCCGCACCGTGCGCCTGCTGGAGACGCGCATGGGCATGCCGCTGCTGGCGCGCACCACGCGCAGCGTGTCGCTCACGGCGGCCGGCGAGCGGCTGCTGGCGGTGGTCGGGCCGCATCTGCAGGAAATCGGCGTGGAGCTGGAGGCGTTGCGCGCGATGACCGACCGCCCCGGCGGCATGGTGCGCATCACCACCACGGATTACGCCGCCAACGCCTATGTCTGGCCGCGCGTGCAGCCCTTGCTGCGGCTGTATCCGGAGCTGGAGATCGAGCTGGTGAACGACTACGGGCTGACCGATATCGTGGCGGACCGCTACGACATCGGCGTGCGGCTCGGCGATCAGGTCGAGAAGGACATGATCGCGCAGCGCATCGCGCCGGACATGACGATGTCGATCGTCGGCGCGCCGGGCTACCTGGCGTCGCGCCCCGCGCCGGCCACGCCGCAGGATCTGACGCAACACAACTGCATCAACCTGCGGCTGCCGACGCGCGATTCGCTGCTGGCGTGGGAACTGGTCAAGGGGCGGCGCGCGTTGCAGGTGCGCGTGGCCGGGCAACTGACGTTCAACAACGTCTACCAGATGCTCGACGCGGCGCTGGCCGGCTTCGGGCTGGCCTACGTGCCGCACGATCTGGCCGAGCCGCTGGTGCAGGCCGGGCGGCTGGCCTGGGTGCTGGAGGAGTGGTATCCGACCTTCGTCGGCCACCACGTGTACTACCCGAGCCGCCGCAAGTCGTCGCGCGCGGTGGAACTGGTGGTGGAAGCGCTGCGCGAGGGTTACCGGCCCGAACGCGGCGAAGCGCGGCGCGGCGGCGGCAAGGCGCGGCGTTGAGGCCCCGGTGAGGAACCGGCTCGCTCAGGCGTTCATTCCCCGATCAGATGCACGACGATATCGCGTTGATGCGCGATGCGCCGGTGCTCGAACAGGTAGATGCCCTGCCAGGTGCCCAGCACCATGCGCCCCTGCTCGACGGGAATCGACAACTGCACCTGCGTGAGCACCGTGCGCAGGTGCGCGGGCATGTCGTCGGGGCCTTCGGTGTCGTGTTCGTAGCGCGCCGGGTCCTCGGGCGCGATCTCCTCGAAGTAGCGTTCGATATCGCGCTGCACCGACGCGTCGGCGTTTTCCTGGATCAGCAGCGAGGCCGACGTGTGGCGGCAGAACACCGTCAGCAGGCCGGTGCGGATCGATTGCTGCTCGACGAACGCGCGCACCTGCCGCGTGAAATCGATCAGGCCGCGCCCGCGCGTGGCCACGCCGATATGCTGGATCGCCTGTTTCATCGTGATGGCTCCGGTGGCGTTCAGCCGAGCGCGGCGAAGCCGTTCGCCTCGATCTGCGCGGCGGCGGTGGGGCGCACCACGCGCGCCACTTCCGCGCCGTCGCGCAGGAACACCAGCGTCGGCCACAGCTTGATGCCGAACGAGCGGCCGAGCGGCCGGCCCGGGCCGTCCTCGATCTTCAGGTGGCGCACCTCGGGGTGCGCGGCGAACGCCTCGCGGATCGCCGGCTGCGCGCCGGCGCAGATCCCGCACCAGTTCGCGCCGAACTCGATCACGGTGGTGCCGGCCAGTGCGTCGACGGCGGCGCGGGCGGGGGCATCGGGCGTATAGGGCTGGGTGGCGGTCATGGCGGCTCCTTGGAGAAAAACGCAATGCAATGCGGCCGCGTGGGGGCGCGGCCGCAAGCTTCCACTCTAGCGGAAACGGGCCGATGCCGTCGCAGGGCCGCCGGGCCGGCCCGCTCGCGCCGTGCATTTTGTCGGGGACGGGTTCGAAAAAAGTTATCGATGGTTTTCCGTATCGAAGCCAAATACTCAATGTCGACAAGGCTTTGCTGCGCCGCATCCATTCGAAATAGACGATTGATGCGTGCCGGGGCGGATTGACGCGCGGGCCGCCATCCGCTTTGATACGCCTATCCGCGCCGCGGCGGCCGTTCCGTCCGCGCGCCTCACCACTGGAGCCGCGCATGGCCCGAATCATTGGCGGCATCGCCGCCTCCCACACGCCGACGATCGGTTTCGCGTTCGACAAGAACAAGCGCGACGATCCCGTCTGGGCGCCGATCTTCAAGAACTTCGCACCGCTGGCCGACTGGCTCGAACAGAAGCGCCCCGACGTGCTGCTGATGATCTACAACGATCACGTCACGTCGTTCTTCTTCGATCATTACTCGGCGTTCTCGCTGGGCGTCGGCCCGCAATGGACGGTGGCCGACGAGGGCGGCGGCGCGCGCGACCTGCCGCCGATCGACGGGCACCCGGCGTTCGCCGCGCACGTCGGCCGCTCGCTGATGGCCGACGAGTTCGACATGTCGTTCTTCCAGAACAAGGCGCTCGACCACGGCTGCTTCTCGCCGCTGTCGATGCTGTGCCCGCACGATCCGGCTTGGCCCGTGAAGCTGGTGCCGCTGCAAATGGGCGTGCTGCAACTGCCGATGCCGAGCGCGCGCCGCTTCTACAAGCTCGGCCAGGCGCTGCGCCGCGCGATCGAAAGCTATCCCGAGGATTTGCGCGTGGCGATCGTGGCCACCGGCGGGCTGTCGCACCAGGTGCACGGCGAGCGCGCCGGCTTCAACGACACGGCGTGGGACGCGCGCTTCCTCGACCTGTTCGAGCACGATCCCGAGCGGCTGGCCGGCATGACGATCGCCGAGTTCGCGACGCTCGGCGGCTACGAAGGCGCGGAAGTGGTGATGTGGCTGACGATGCGCGGCGCGCTGCCCGCCAACGTGAGCTGCAAGCACCGCAGCTACTACCTGCCGTCGATGGCCGGCATCGCCACGGCGATCTACGAGGGCGCGGAAGACGACGCGCCCGACGCCGCACAGGCCGAGCGCCAGCGCGCGCGCATCGCGGCCGAGCTGGCCGGCATCGAGAAGCTCGAAGGCACCTACCCGTTCTCGACCGAGACGGCGGTGCGCGCCTGGGGCATCAACGCGTTCCTGCACCGCATGGTGGAGCCGGCGCATCGCGAGGCGTTCCTGGCCGATGCCGAAGCCAGCTTCGAGGCGGCCGGCCTCAGCGAGACCGAGCGCGACCTGATCCGCCGCCGCGATTGGCGCGGCCTGCTGCATTACGGCGTGATCTTCTTCCTGCTCGAAAAGCTCGGCGCGGTGACGGGCGTCTCGAACCTGCATATCTACGCGGCGATGCGGGGCGAAACGCTCGAAGCGTTCCAGGCCACCCGCAACGCGCCCGGCGCGCTGTATTCGGTGGCCGGCAAGAGCGCCGGCGCGCTGGCGTGGGATCAAGCCAAGCCGGGCGACACGACGAAGCGAGACTGAGCGGCTCGCCGCGCAACGGTGCGCGGCGCCGCAATCCATTGATTAAGGAATCCGCATGATCATCGATATTCACGGCCACTACACCACGGCCCCGAAGGCGCTCGAAGCCTGGCGCAACCGCCAGATCGCCGCGTTCAACGACGGCACGCCGATGCCGGCCGCCTCGGAGCTGCAGATCAGCGACGACGAGCTGCGCGAATCGATCGAGTCAAACCAGCTCGCCAAGATGCGCGAGCGCGGCATCGACCTGACGATCTTCAGCCCGCGCGCCAGCTTCATGGCGCATCACATCGGCGATTTCGCGGTGTCGAGCGCATGGGCCGCGATCTGCAACGAGCTGTGCTACCGCGTGAGCCAACTGTTCCCCGAGCACTTTGTGCCGGCCGCGATGCTGCCGCAAAGCCCGGGCGTGGATATCGCCACCTGCATCCCCGAACTCGTGAAGTGCGTCGAGCAATACGGCAACGTGGCGATCAACCTGAACCCCGATCCGTCGGGCGGCCACTGGACCAGCCCGCCGCTGTCCGACCGCTACTGGTATCCGATCTACGAGAAGATGGTCGAGTACGACATCCCGGCGATGATCCACGTCAGCACGAGCTGCAACGCCTGCTTCCACACCACCGGCGCGCACTACCTGAACGCCGATACCACCGCGTTCATGCAGTGCCTGACCTCGGACCTGTTCCGCGATTTCCCGACGCTGAAGTTCGTGATTCCGCACGGCGGCGGCGCGGCGCCCTACCATTGGGGCCGTTTCCGCGGGCTGGCGCAGGAACTGAAGAAGCCGCCGCTCGGCGAGCATCTGCTGAACAACGTGTTCTTCGATACCTGCGTCTATCACCAGCCGGGCATCGACCTGCTGACCAACGTGATCCCGGTCGCCAACATCCTGTTCGCCAGCGAGATGATCGGCGCGGTGCGCGGCATCGACCCGGAAACCGGCCATGCCTACGACGACACCAAGCGCTATATCGAAGCGGCCAGCATCAGCGAAGGCGAGCGTTTCAGCATCTACGAGGGCAACGCGCGGCGCGTGTATTCCCGTCTCGACACGGCATTGAAGAACAAGGGGCTTTGATCATGTACGAACTCGGCGTGGTGTATCGCAATGTCGAGCGCGCGGATGCGGACGTGGCGCGCAAGCTCGGCGAACTCGGCTCGGCCACCGTCCACGAGGCGATGGGGCGCGTGGGCCTGCTGCAACCCTATATGCGGCCGATTTACCCGCATGCGCGCGCGGCCGGCACGGCCGTCACCGTGCTGCTGCAACCGGGCGACAACTGGATGATGCATGTGGCGGCCGAGCAGATCCGGCCCGGCGACATCGTGATCGCGGCCGTCACGGCTGCCTGCACGGATGGCTATTTCGGCGATTTGCTGGCCACCAGCTTCCAGGCGCAGGGCGCCGTGGGCCTGGTGATCGACGGCGGCGTGCGCGACGTGGCCACGCTGGAAGAGATGAAGTTCCCGGTGTGGAGCAAGGCGATTTCGTCGAAGGGCACCATCAAGGCGACGCTCGGCTCGGTCAACGTGCCGGTGGTGTGCGCGGGCGCTTATGTGACGCCGGGCGACGTGGTGGTGGCCGATATCGACGGCGTGGTGTGCGTGCCGAAGGCGATCGCCGCCGAGGTGCTCGACAAGGCGCTGGCGCGCGAGGCCAACGAGGGCGCCAAGCGCGCCAAGCTGGCTTCGGGCGTACTCGGCCTCGACATGTACAGCATGCGCGAACCGCTCGCGAAGGCCGGCCTGCGCTATGTCGATTGAGCGCGCCATGCACGCGCCGCTGACGCTGATTTCGTCGATGGCGACGCGCCAGTTGCTGGCGCGGCTTGCCGCTGCCTACGCGGCCGACACGGGCCGCGAGGTGGCGATCGAATCGGTGGGCGGCGTGGAGGCGGCGCGGCGCGTGAGCGAAGGCGAGGCGTTCGACGTGGTGGTGCTGGCCGGCGACGCGCTGGCGCGGCTGGCCGAGGCCGGGCAGGTGGACGGCGGCAGCCGCGTGGCGATCGCGCGCTCGGGCATCGCGGTGGCGGTACGCAGCGGCGCGCCGTTGCCGGCGATCGATTCCGAGGCGGCGCTGCGCGAGGCCGTGATGCAGGCTCGCACGATCGGCTATTCGACCGGGCCGAGCGGCACGCATCTGGAAGCGTTGTTCGCGAGGTGGGGCGTGGCCGATGCGCTCGCGCCGCGCCTGGTGCGGGCGCGGCCCGGCGTGCCGGTCGCGTCGTTGGTGGCGGCGGGTGAGGTTGAGCTGGGTTTTCAGCAGCGCAGCGAGTTGCTCGGTCAGCCTGGAATCGCGATCGTCGGCGCGTTGCCCGAGGCGGCGCAGGCTGTGACGACCTTCACCGGCGCGATCGGCGCGCGTTGCGCGCGGCGCGATGAAGCGGCGGCGTGGCTCGCGTTCCTGGCTGCGCCGGCGGCGGCCGATATCAAGCAATCCTGCGGAATGGACGCGGCGGCCTGAGCCGGGTTGCCCGGCCGCGCGTCACATCGCGGATCGTTTGGAACAGCGAGGCGGCAGGCGGCGAGAGCCTACCCGCCCGCGTGTTCAGTCGCGTGTCGCATCGCTCGCAGCGTTCAACCCGCCACGCCGCTCGCGTGTCACATCGTGGATCGTGTCGAACAGTGCTGCGGCGGCCTGCGAGAGCCTGTCCGCCCGCGCGTTCAGTCGAGCGGCGCATCGCACGGCAGCGTTCACCGCGCCGTGCTGCTCGCGCGCCACATCGTGGATCGTGTCAAACAGCGCTGCGGCGGGCGGCGAGAGCCTGTCCGCCCGCGCGTTCATTCGCGCGGCGCATCGCTCGCGGCGTTCAACCCGCCGCGCTGCTCGCGCGCCACGTCGCGGATCGTATCGAACAGCGCGGCGGCCGGCGGCGAGGCCAGCACGCCCGCGCGCCGGATGATGCCGATCGGCCGCACCGTGCCGGCCAGCTCGATCGGCAGCGCCTTCACTTCGCCATCCTTCAGATCGGCGTCCATCTGCCCCTGCGACACCACCGCCAGCATGGTCGAGCGGGCCAGCAGCCCGCGCACGATCATCGAATCGCCGGTTTCCACGGCCGGCGTCGGCTCGGCCTGACCGGCCAGCTCGAACGCGGCGGCCAGCAGCGCGCGCGAGGGCGTGTCGCGGCGCGGCAGGATCCATTGATAACCGGCCAGCGCGGCCAGCGACACGCGCCGCTTCGCGGCCAGCGGATGATGCGCGCCGACGATGATCGCGAGCGGTTCCGCGAACAGTTCGTGCACTTCGAGATCGGTGGAGTAGCGCGCCTCGCGCAGCGCGCCGACGATGAAATCGAGGCTGCCCGCGCGCAGCGCCGCGCACAGATCGTCGAACGGGCTTTCGATGGTGCTGACCTGCACGCCGTGCGCGCGCGCGACGAGCCGCGCGATCGCCTCGGGCAGCAGCGAGGCGCGCGACAGCGGCAACGCGCCCACCACCACCTCGCCCGCCAGCGTGCCGTGCGCGGCGGCGATGTCGCTGGCGAGCCGCGCGAGATCGTTCAGCGCGTGGCGCGTGGTCTGGCCGAGCGCGATGGCGCGCGCGGTGGGTGTGAGGCCGCGCGCGGTGCGCAGGAACAGCTTGTCCTGCGCGCATTCCTCCAGCAGCGAGATCGCGGCGCTGACGGCCGGCTGGCTCACGCCCATCTGGCTGGCGACGGTCGGCATGTGCCGCGAGCGCAGCAGGCGGCAGAAGATTTCGAGGCGCTTGTTGTTGAGCGCGGCGGCCGGCACGGCGCGATAGAGATCGCCGGCGAGCGGCTCGGCGGCCTTGCGGCGGTTCCAGACGGACAGGTCGCGCATCACCGAGCGCACGCGCGGCAGGATCGCCTCGGCCGGCGGCGTCGGCACCACGCCGGCCGGCGTGCGCTGGAACAGCGGCGCGCCGACGCTGCCTTCCAGTTCCGCGATCGCGCGCGTGACCGCCGACTGCACGCGGAACAACTGCCGCGATGCACCCGCGAGGCTGCCCGTGTCGATCACGGCGAGGAAGGTTCTGAGGTGTCCGAGGTTCGGCTGCATGGTGCCGCCATGCTACACGAGCACGGCGGCGCGGCAGCGGGGTGGCGGGGCGTCCTGGCAGGCGTTGGGATGACGGTCGCGGCTCGCCGGGCGAGACGCGCTTTCGTGTGTCAGTTCGACCGTGCGCTGGCGGCTGTGGCCGGTCAGGTTCGCCGCGGTTTGCGCGTCAGGCACACCGCGCGCCGACGGCCGTGGAGTTCGGTTCGATTGGTCGCCGCTCGCGTGTCAGCTAGACCGTGCGCCAGCGACTCTGGCTGGTTCGGTTCGCCGCCGTCCGCCTGCAAACCGGCGGCCGTGGCCGGTCCGATGTGCCACCGTTCGCGCGTCAGCCCGTCCGCACGTCCGGCGGCCGTGACCGGCCCGGTTCACCACCATTCACGCATCAACTCGACCGCGCCCCCGCCGCTCCGGCCGACCGCTCTCCGCCATCCGCACGCCGACGTGCAGCCGCCGCCCCGCTGCGCGGCCCGCCCAGTTCGTTGAGCGGCGTGCGGTACGTTTCGCGAGCCGTCCAGGCCGACAGCGCGGCCAGCGCCGTGATGATCAGCGTGGCGGTGCCGATCAGCATCGGAATGTCGTGCGTGCCTGGCGGCGCGATGGCCGCGAACAGCGACGGCAGCAGCGCCGTGATCGCCATGCCGATGTTCTGGCCGATCGACATCGCCGACACGCGCGTGCGGGTCGGGAACAGCTCCGGCATGAAGCTCGGGAACACCGCGTTGAAGCCCTGGTAGATCACGCCCCACATCAGCACCGAGGTGACGATCGCCAGCGGCGCGTTCTTGACGCTGATCGCGTACAGGTACGCATACGACAGCAGCCCCGCGCCGAGCGAGCCGACCACCACCGGGATGCGCCGGCCGATCCGGTCCGACAGCTTGCCCACGTACGGAATCACCAGCACCGCCACGATGTTGCCGATCAGCGGGATCGCCAGATAGGTGTTCGGATGGAAGCCGATGCCGTACGACGGCTGCACCGCGTAGGCCGCGCCGAAGATGGTCGCCACCATCGCGATCACGGCGGCCGTGGCCATCACGGCGATGCGGATCATGTCGCGCCAGCTTTCGCGGAACGCCACCGCGATCGGCGAGGCCGGGATGCCGCCGTTGTTGTCCTCGTCGACGAACGCGGGCGATTCCTGCACCTTGCGGCGGATCACGAAGCCGGCCGCCAGCACCAGCGCACTGAGCAGGAACGGAATGCGCCAGCCCCAGGCGACGAACGTGTCGTTCGGCATCCAGTAGGCAAGCGGCATGAAGATCGCCGCCGCGAAGATCTGCCCGGCCTGCGTGCCTTGCAGCGCGAAGCTCGCGTAATAGCCGCGCCGGCCTTCGGGTGCCTGTTCGAGAATCATCGAGCTGGCGCCGGATATTTCGCCCGCCACCGCGAAGCCCTGCACCAGGCGCAGCAGCACCAGCATGACGGGTGCCGCGATGCCGATCTGGCCGTAGGTCGGCAGCAGGCCCACCGCGAACGTCGATGCGCCCATCAGGAACATGCAGAGCAGCAGCAGATGCTTGCGGCCGTGCGTGTCGCCGCGCCGGCCCAGCAGGAAGCCGCCGATCGGGCGCGCCACGTAGCCCACGCCGTAGGTCGCCAGCGATGCCACGATCGCCAGCTTCGGGTTGCCGTGCGGGAAGAACAACTGCGGAAAGACCATCGCCGCGGCCTGCGCGTAGATGAAGAAATCGTAGTATTCGAGCGCCGAGCCGATCCAGCCGCTCGCCGTGGCGCGCGTGGTCTGCTTCGCGCGCTCCTGAGGTGTCATGTGTCCGTCGTTCATCGATCGGGTCTCCTGAATAATATTGGAATGCCATCCTCGCGGATGGTGCGGCAGCCGGGCTGCCTGGCGTGCGCTTGCGTGCGCGCTCAGACCTCCAGCGGCGTGACGTTCATGAAGGCGCCCAGGTTGCCGAACTGCGCGAGCGCCATGTCCGCGCCGGTCTGGATTCGGCAGCCGAGGCCGCGCGCGATCTCCAGGAAGCGCGTGATGTCGGGCGAAGTCACCACGTCGGCCACCAGCGCGCCGGGGCGCAGCGTGGCCAGCACCGTTTCGGCCAGCGGCAGCGGCGCGTAGCCTTCCATGCCGGCCGGCGACGCGTTGACCACCAGATCGAACGGCGCGAGCGAATCGAAATGCGGCTCGATGAAGCTGCCCGGGTGATGTTTTGCGAGCAGCGCGCGCAGCCGCTGCGCGCGCGCCGCGTCGGGATCGACCACCGTGACCGAGGCCACGCCGTGCTCGCACAGCGCCCAGCCGATCGCGCTGCCCACGCCGCCCGCGCCGAGCACCAGCGCCTTCGCGCCGGCCGGCTCGAAGCCGTGACCGCGCGCCGCGTTCAGGAAGCCGTCGCCGTCGACGATGTCGCCGACCAGCCGGCCGTCGCATTCGCGGCGGATCACGTTGACGCAGCCCAGCGCCTCGGCGCGGCGGCTCAACGCGTCGAGGCGCGGCGCGATCTGCTGCTTGTAGGGCACGGTGACCACACAGCCGCGCAGGTTGCGCCAGGCACGCAGCGCGCCGATGAACGGCTCGATCGAGCCGCCGTCGAGGTCGATCGGGATCATCGACACATCCTTGTCGTGCCGCGCGAACCAGTCGTTGAAGTTCTGCGGCGATTTCACCTGCGCGATGGGGGAGCCGACGATGGCTACCAGTTCGGTCGTACCGCGAATCATTGAGGCGTCCGGAATTCGTTAGGAACACGACGCTATGGTGCGACCGCCTCGCCCGGCCCGACAACGCCGAAAAATCGAAAATATTGCGATAAGCGGATCGAGGTTGCGATAATCGCAGCGTCGTGCCGGTTTCCGGTTCGCTTCGTTTCTCCCGAATCCTCAGATGAAAACACCCGTCATTCACGAACGCGACCTGATCGCCGGCCTGCAGAAAGGCCTCGCGCTGATCCTGCTGTTCAACGACCAGACACCCCGCCTGACCGTGCCCGAGGCCGCGCAGCGCTCCGGCCTGACCAGCAGCGCCGTGCGGCGCTTCCTGCTGACGCTGGTGCACGACGGCTACGCGGAAACGGACGGCCGCTACTACTGGCTGACCGCGAAGAACCTGCGGATCGGCCAGGCCTATGTGGAATCGGCGCGGCTGCCGCGCATGATGCGGCCGATCGTCGAGAAGGTCGCGGCCGAGACGCGCGAGCATGTGTCGGTGGCGGTGCGCGATGGCGACGAGGTCGTGCATATCGTGCGCAGCCGCGTGATGAACGTGTCGTCGCTGTCGATGCGGCAGGGCTGGCGGCTGCCGATGTACTGCACCGGCAGCGGGCGGCTGTGGCTGGCCTCGCTGCCCGATGCCGAGGTGGAGGCGTATCTGGCGCGCGTCGACCGGCAGGCGCTGACGCCCTACACGCGCACCGGCGTGGCCGAGATCCAGGCGATCGTCGGGCAGATCCGCGAGCAGGGCTATGCCGAACTCGATCAGGAATACGAAGTGGGAATGCGGATTCTCGGCGTGCCGCTGACCGACCGCCACGGCCAGATGCGCGCCAGCCTGACGATCACGACGCAGGTGTCGCCGCTGTCGCTCGCGGAGATTCGCGAGCGCTACCTGCGCTATCTGTACGAAGGGCAGGCGCTGCTGCGGCCGATCATGGACACCTGAGCGGGCGCGGCAGCGCGGGGGTGCTTCAGTTTCAGTTTGCGTTGCCGCGCGCGAACAGGTCGTTCATCAGGCTGCCGGGCGGCGTGTCGGGCAGGCCGTCGAAGCGGCCTTCGGCCAGCGATTGCGCCGCTGCCAGGAAGCCGCCCCAGGCCGCGCGCGCCAGTGCGCCGCCCACGCTCACGCGGCGCACGCCCATCGCGGCCACGTCGGCCAGCGAGAATTCCGAAGCGGAACCGATCAACAGGTTGACCGGCTTCGGCGCGACCGCCATCACCACCGCCTCGATCTGGCCGCGTGTGCGGATGCCGGGCGCATAGAGGCAATCCGCGCCGGCTTCCGCGTAGGCGCGCAGCCGGGCGATGGCGTCGTCGAGATCGGGCACCCCGGCGACGAAATTCTCGGCGCGGCCCACCAGCAGCGTGTCGCCGCCACGTTCGTCGATCGCGCGCCGCGCGGCGGCGATGCGCGCCACCGCCACCTCGATCGGCAGCAGCGGCGCGTGCGCGTCGCCCGTCGAATCCTCCACCGACAGGCCGGCCACGCCGGTTTCCACGGCCAGCGCCACGCTCTGCCCGACTTCCTCGGGCGTGGCGCCGAAGCCGTTCTCGAAATCGGCGTTGACGGGCAGATCGGTGGCCTCGACCAGCGAGCGCAGATGCGCGAGCACCGCCTCGCGCGATACGGTGTTGTCGGCGCGGCCCGCCGACCACGCGAAGCCCGAACTCGTGGTGGCGAGCGCTCGGAAGCCGGCCGCCGCGAGGTAGCGCGCGCTGCCCGCATCCCACGGGTTCGGCAACAGGAAACAACCGCTCGCGTGCAACTCGCGGAAGGCGGCGCGTCGTTCGGCAATCGTGCGTGGCATGAGGCATCCTCGGAAACGTGATGGGGCGGGGCCCGTCCGGCATGGGGGTGGCGGGCATCGAATTTGCGCTGCGGGCGGGCCTCGCGCGCAATGTGTATTGGCGGCCCGAACGCCAGTCTGCTGCATTTTCGCCGAACGCGTCCGGGCGACGTGTCAGGGCGGCGTGAAATGTCGGTGTCCTGAACCTGCGGCGGCGCGGCGCCCGGCAAAACGCGCTTCAACCCTCATACGACTAGAATCGACGGCACGCCGCATCCGCATTCGCCACCGTCCGCCATGAGAGGAGCCGCCATCCGATGAGCACGTCCTTCCCGTATTCGAACCGCCGCCTGTGCAGCCGCCCAGCCCTGAAAACCGCCGCCGCCGGCGCGTTGGTCGCCGCCAGCCTCGCGGTCGCGCCGCTCGCTCAGGCCGCCACGTTCAGCCAGGCGCCGTACGGCACCACGCGCGACGGTCAGGCCGTCAGCCAATACACGCTGAAGAACGCGCACGGCACCACGGTCAGGTTCATCAGCTACGGCGGCGTGATCACCGCGATCGACGTGCCCGACCGCCACGGCAAGTTCGCCAACATCGTGCTCGGCTTCGCGTCGCTGAAGGATTACGAGGCCTATAACGGCAACATCCATTTCGGCGCGCTGATCGGCCGCTACGCCAACCGCATCGCGAACGGCCAGTTCCAGATCGACGGCCAGACCTACAAGCTGCCGATCAACAACGCGCCGAACACGCTGCACGGCGGCCCGGACAGTTTCGATTCGAAGGTGTGGAGCGTGAAGCCGCTGCCCGGCAACGGCGCGGGCCCGGACGGCGCGGGCGCCGAGCTGACCTACGTGAGCCCCGACGGCGAGAACGGCTTTCCCGGCACGCTGACCGTGCACGTCACCTACCGGCTGACCGACGACAACGCGCTGCATATCCGCTACGAGGCGACCACCGACAAGCACACGGTGGTGAACCTGACCAATCACACGTATTTCAACCTGGCCGGCGAGGGCAGCGGCAGCGTGGAGGATCAGGAGATCCGCATCGCGGCCTCGCGCTACACGCCCACCGACCGCAATTCGATCCCCACCGGCGAGCTGGCCACGGTGGAGGGCACGCCGCTCGACCTGCGCCGCGCCACGCCGATCGGCCGCCATCTGCGTTCGAGTTTCGAGCAGATGGTGTATGCACGCGGCTACGACCACAACTGGGTGCTCGACCATGGCGGCGAGCGCACGCCGGCGTTTGCCGCCAGCGTTCATGACCCGCACAGCGGCCGTGTGCTGACGGTCGACACCACGCAGCCGGGCCTGCAGTTCTACACGGCCAATTCGCTCGACGGCAGCGCGGTCGGTTCGTCGGGGCACGCGTACCGGCAAACGGATGCGTTCGCGCTCGAAGCCGAGCACTTCCCCGATTCGCCGAATCATCCGGCGTTCCCCACCACGGAATTGAAGCCGGGTGAAACGCTGCACGAGGAGACGGTGCTGCGCTTTTCGGTGCGCTGAAACCCGTGAATTCGGCCGGCGTCAAAAACGCTGCCCGCTTTGTTCGCGCAGGCCGAATTGAGATTTCAGCGGCAGCCGCTGTTCAGCCGGGGCGGCAGCCGTTACGCTGTCGTCAACCCTCTACTCCTCCCGTTGTTACCCCCGGGGGCCAGGGGCGCAGGCCACGTCGTGGCGGCGCCCCGACTCTTTTTCCCCGATTTCCCCCATTCGCAGAAAGGTTGTGTGAGCAACCAGTTCGGCATCCGCGTCATTTCCCCTTTGCTTCCCGCCTCGCCTCTTCAACCGGGAAACAACTGCCCCTGCCCGGAAATCACCGCCTCGAAATCGTCCTTCAGGAACGGCAGGATCGCGTCGGCCACCGGCTGCAACTGGCGGTTCAGGTAGAACGCGTAGTCGATCGGCGAGCGTATCGTTTCCAGCGGCTCGGGGCCGGCGGTGGTCATCACGTAGCTGATCCAGCCGCCGCGCTGATATTGCAGCGGGCGGCCCTGTTCGCGGTTGTATTCGTCGGCGGTGCGCGCGGCGCGTACGTGCGGCGGCACGTTGCGCTGATACTCGGCCAGCGGCCGGCGCAGGCGCTTGCGATAGACCAGTTGATCGTCGAGTTCGCCGGCCAGCATGCGCCGCACCGTGTCGCGGATCAGGTCGAGATACGGCTCGCGGCGAAACACGCGCGTGTACAGCTCGCGCTGGAACTGCTGCGCGAGCGGCGTCCAGTCGGTGCGCACCGTTTCCAGCCCCTTGAACACCACGTCCTCGCCGCCGTCGGCGGTTAGCGCCAGGCCTGCGTAGCGCTTCTTGCTGCCTTCCTCCGCGCCGCGCACGGTGGGCATCAGGAAGCGCAGGTAATGGCGCTCGTATTGCAGTTCGAGCGCGCTGTCGAGGCCGAAGCGTTCGCGCAGATGCTCGCGCCACCACGCGTTGACGTGCGCGACGATCGCGCGGCCCTTGACGGCGGCCGACGCGTCGTCGTGCGCCTCGCGCAGCCAGACGAAGGTGGAATCGGTGTCGCCGTAGATCACTTCGTAGCCCTGCGCTTCGATCAGCTCGCGCGTGCGATGCATGATCTCGTGGCCGCGCATGGTGATGGATGACGCCAGCCGCGGATCGAAGAAGCGGCAGCCCGACGAGCCGAGCACGCCGTAGAACGCATTCATGATGATCTTCAGCGCCTGCGAGAGCGGCGCGTTGCGTTGCCGCTTGGCCTGCTCGCGGCTCTCCCACACGCGCTTGACGATCTCGGGCAGGCAGTGGCGGCTGCGCGAGAAGCGCGCGCCGAGGAAGCCCGGCACCGAATCGGCGTCGCCGGGCTGCGCGAGGCCTTCCACCAGCCCGAGCGGATCGATCAGGAAGGTGCGGATGATCGACGGATACAGGCTCTTGTAATCGAGCACCAGCACCGAATCGTAGAGGCCGGGGCGCGAATCCATCACGAAGCCGCCGGGGCTGTTCTGGCCGGTCACGTCGCCCAGGTTCGGCGCGACGTAGCCGAGCCGGTGCATGCGCGGCAGGTACAGATTCGTGAACGCGGCCACCGAGCCGCCGGTGCGGTCGGCCGCCAGCCCGGTGACGGTGGCGCGTTCGAGCATGAACGACAGCAGGTCCGCCTTGGCGAAGATCCGCGTGACCAGTTCGCAATCCTTGAGGTTGTAGCGCGCCAGCGCGGGCTTGTCCTCGTCGAAGCGGCGCTGGATCTCGTCCATGCGCTGATACGGGTTGTCGACCGCCTTGCCCTCGCCGAGCAGCGCTTGCGACACGTATTCGAGGCTGAACGACGGGAAGCTCCAGGTGGCCGATTTGAGCGACTCGATGCCGTCGATGATCAGGCGCCCCGCGGCGCTCGCGAACAGGTGGTCGGGCTGCTGGCCGTGCGCGCGCAATTCGAGCGTGCTGCCGTCGCGGCCGAGCCGCAGCGGCACGCCGTATTGCTGCGCGTGCGCGTGCAGCACGCGCAGGTCGAACTGGATCAGGTTCCAGCCGATGATCAGGTCGGGGTCGTGCTGCGCGAACCACGCGTTGAACCGTTCGAGCAGCGCCGCGCGGGTTTCGCAATACACCAGGTGCACGGCGTGGCCGTCGAGCGTGGCCGCGTCGCCGTTGGGCGGGCCGAGCATGAACACGTCGCGCTGGCCGCAGCCTTCGAGCGCGATTGAATACAGCTCGCCGCGCGCGCTGGTTTCGATGTCGAGCGACACGCCGCGCAGCGCCGGGCGGTAGTCGGGGTCGGGCTTCAGTTCGGCGTCGGTCAGCAGGCCGGGGCCGGCCGGCGTGCCGCGAAAGCGCACCGGCGCGGTGATGAAGCGCTCCATCGTGTAGCGGTCGGGCGGCGAGACATCGGCTTCGTACACGTCCACGCCGTCTTTCGCGAGCCGCTTCTGCAACGCGCCGAGGTGGCGATGGCGGCGGCCGTAGAGGCCGAGCACGGGGCGCTGGCGGAAATCGCGCAGCGCGAGCGGGCGCAAGGCCACGCCGCTTTCGCCGGCCAGCACGCGTTCGGCGGCCTCGCGTTGCGCGGCCGGCACGAACGCCACCGATTCCTGCGGACGCAGGCGCACCCGGCGCGGGCCGCTGCCGGTGGCGAGCCAGAATTCGATCTCGACGCCGGCGGCGGTGTCCCGCCAATGACGGGTCAGGATGAAACCCTGCTCGAATTCGGTCAAAACGCGTGCTCGTGATGGTGAAGGTGCCTCAGGCGGCGGATTGTAGCGCCTGCATGGCGGTCGCGCCCGGCGCGCGAACCGAAGCTCGACCCGAAGCTCGACCCGAAGCCCGACCCGAAGCTCGACCCGAAGCTCGACCCGAAGCCCGACCCGAAGCCCGACCCGAAGCCCGACCCGAAGCCCGACCCGAAGCCCGACCCGAAGCCCGACCCGAAGCCCGACCCGAGGCCCGAGCGCCACCACGCCGGCCGCGCCGCGCAGGCTCGGCCGACGGCGGCATTCTTTGCCATAATTCACCCCCGAATCGGCGGACCGCCCGCCGCTGCACGACAGGCCGTCTGCCGCGCGGACCGCTTCGCCCGAACAAGGATCGCCCGTGGAACTGAGACAACTTCGCCATTTCGTCGCCGTCGCCGAGGAGGCCAACTTCACGCGCGCGGCCGAGCGCTGCCACATCGTGCAGTCGGCGCTGTCCACCTCGATCCGGCTGCTCGAAGAGGAACTGGGCGCGAAGCTGCTGGTGCGCACCACGCGGCGCGTGAGCCTGTCGGCGGCCGGCACGGTGTTCCTCGATCGCGCCCGGCGCGCGCTCGACGTGCTCGACCGGGCCGCGCTGGAAGTGGCCGACATCACCTCGGTGCGCAGCGGCAAGCTCTCGATCGGCACGGTGCAGAGCCTGCCGCAGTTCCTCGAACTGCCGGGGCTGCTGTCGCGCTTTCATCAGACGCATCCGGGCGTGGAGGTGCGGCTCGTGCAGGGCGCGGCGCCCGAGTTGAACGAGAAGGTGGGCGCGCACGAACTCGATCTGGCGATCCTGCCGATCGAGGAGCGCAACGAGCGGCACACGTCGCACATCATCGCCTGCGACGAGATGGTGCTGGCCTGCGAGCGCGGCCATCCGCTCGCGGCGGCCGGCGCGGTGCCGCTGGCGCGGCTGGTCAAGGAAGCGTTCGTCGATTTCGTGCCGGGGCAGGGCACGCGGCGGCTGGTCGATCGCGGCTTCGCCGAGGCGGGCCTGCAGCGGCGCGTGGCGTTCGAGATCGGCGATCTCGACACGGTGCTGGACCTGGTCGGCCAGGGCCTCGGCATCGCGCTGCTGCCCGAGGATGTGGTGGTGCGCCGCCCCGAGAGGCTCGCCTGCGTGCGGCTCGAACGCGCCGAGTTGTGCTGGGAGCTGGTGGTCACGCACGCGGCCTCGGCGTCGGGCGATGCCGCCGACGTGCTCGACCCCGCGCCGGCCGCGTTCCTCGACATGCTGATGGCCGAAACGGCCGATCAACGCTGACGCCGTTCCGGCTGTTTGCCGGACTCATTTCCGCATCAATTACAAATTGCCTTCGTAAGCATTCTTTGTGCTTTCGCGCGTGCCGTCGCGCCACGCCGTTGCTGCGTGGCGGCGCGCGGTCGTGGCGCACTGCATCGGCCCATTCCACATACTGGGCGTGGCTCGCCATGAGTCATCGTATAACTCACTCATCCTTTCAATTACTGAAAGTCAGTCTGTCGGATAGGCAAATTCGGGCCGAAACTGCTGAATAGAAATGAAAGAATAAGAAGTGAAAATGAAATAAATGAGTTTTCCATAAAAATCAACAACTTAAATCATATCGAAAAGCTGTCAAGTCAAGGTTTCAACAAAAATGACACAGAGATTTCCCTAGGAATATGCAATTCAGCATTGTTGAATTTTGCACTTGCGTTATAGGATGACTGACTAGATGAGGGACTCCAAGCACACGGATACTCGACCTCACCTGGAGACCGGCCCGCACTCGCAAGGGCGGCCGATAACGCATAACGCTGACCGCCTGCGGGGTGCAGGCGCTTTGGAATCACAGGGGACGCAATGAAGAAACGCATCATGGTGGCAGCAACGCTCACCGGCCTGACCGCGGGCGTCGCACACGCTCAAAGCAGCGTGACGCTGTACGGGATCGTCGATACGGGTATCGGCTGGCAGAGCAGCCAGGCCTCGCTCGGCGCGACCAGCGGTGGCAAGTCGGCCGTCAAAATGGTCAACGGCATCTGGGCGGGCAGCCGCTTCGGCCTGAAGGGCTCGGAAGATCTCGGCGGCGGCCTGAAGGCCATCTTCCAGTTGGAAGAAGGCTTCAACAGCGCCACCGGCGCGCAAGCCGTATCGGGCCTGATGTTCAATCGTCAAGCCTATGTGGGCCTGTCGGACGCACGTTTCGGCAGCTTCACGGCCGGCCGTCAGTACACCGCGTACTACACCGTGCTGTCGCCGTACAGCCCGACCACCTGGCTGACGGGCGCATACGGCGCGCACCCGGGTGATATCGACTCGCTGGATACGACGTACCGCGTCAACAACTCGCTGGTGTACATGTCGCCGACCTACGGCGGCTTCACGTTCGGCGGTTCGTACGCATTCGGCGGCACGCCGGGCAGCACCAACAACGGTTCGACCTGGAGCGTGGCCGGGCGCTACGCGATGGGCCCGGCCGGTCTGGCGGTCGGCTTCATGCGTCTGAACAACTCGACGGTGGGCGGCGGTGCGTGGGGTGCGAACTCGACGGCATCGAACGGTGGTGCCGAGCCGAGCGTGTCGGGCATCAACAACGGCTATCAGTTCGCGGCAGCGCAGCAGCGCCTGGCCGTGACGGGCGGCTGGACGTTCAACTCGCAGTGGGACGTGACGGCTTCGTACTCGAACGTGCAATACATCCCGGGCTCGGGCTCGAAGTTCACCAACACGGCGATCTTCAACACGGCCGGCGCGGTGCTGCACTTCAAGCCGACCCCGACGCTGGACCTGGCAGCCGGCTACAGCTACACGCGCGCCACGCTGGCGAACGGCGTGCAGCACGCAGCCTACTACCACCAGTTCAACCTGTCGCAGTACTACAGCCTGTCGAAGCGCACTGGCCTGTACGCGCTCGAAGCCTACCAGCGCGCCGGCGGTCAGACGCTCGCACTGGGCGGCAGCATCATCAACGCCACGGCCGACATCGGCGACGGTCAGAACAGCGCACCGTCCTCGTCGCGCAGCCAGGTGGCAGTGGGCGCGGGCATCATCACGCGCTTCTAAGCGGCAAGGTGTGTGCGGGGCGGCGTGAGCTGCCGCCCCGGCAATTTCCGGTATTTGCAGTAGAGGGTTCGCCATGGCGAGCCTTCTTTTCGCCGTCGCCGCGTTCACGCGCCGACGGCGTTTTCTTTTGGGGCGCCGCACTTGCAGATGCGCGGAACACACGCCCGGTGCATCTCCAATTCGCAACTAACGGCCTATCCCGCACGGCCCCGTCGAACCCGCGCCGCGCCCGCGCGCACGAGGCGGCGGGCGCGGCGCG
>NZ_BAAILN010000009.1:4106-48199 GCF_054589155.1 Burkholderia sp. 3C | reverse complement strand
TCTGCTCTTCGGTGAATCGTTTCTTCATGCCCAATCTCCTGACTACGTGATTGGACTCTAAAGCGTCGCGCTACTCAAGGGTGGGGAGACGTCGATGCTCCGAGAAGGAGGAAGCATGGAACCCAATCAGGCGTGCGCTACGATTTGGAGAGGCGGTTATACAGCGTCTTGAGGCTGATGCCAAGCATGTCGGCTGCGTATGTTTTAACGCCACCGCAATGCGCCAGGGTGGCGGCCACCAAGCAACGATCCATTTCGTCGAGCGGCGTTGCTAACTGTACCGACACCGATTCGCGGATGTCGATTGATGCATTGTCTGACGCCTCATCGAGAATGGTGGGCGGCAACGTATCGATACAGTCATTCTCGCAGAAGATCGCTGCACGTTGGACCATGTTACGCAGTTCGCGGACGTTCCCGCGCCAGAGGCGCTGTGTCATCGCACACTGAGCATTTTCTGAGAAACGCAGGTGTCGACCACTCGTCTCGTTGAATTGAGTGAGGAACGCGTCGGCAAGTAAAATCATGTCGCGACCGCGTTCGCGCAATGGCGGCAGCGGGATCGGAAATACGTTGATACGGTGATAGAGATCGGTGCGTAGCGTGCCGAGGTCGACCGCCGTGAGCGGGTCACGGTTAGTGGCGGCTACGATGCGCACGTCCACCTCGCGTTCGCGCGAGCCTCCCAGCCGCCGCACGCGACGCGTTTCCAGCACGCGCAGCAGGCGCACCTGGAGATCCACTGGCATCTCCGCGATTTCGTCTAAAAACAGCGTGCCGCCGTCAGCGCGTTCAAAAAAACCATGATGGTCGCGATCGGCGCCGGTAAAGCTGCCGCGTTCGTGACCGAACATCTCGTTCTCGATCAGTCGCGCCGGCAGTGCGCCGCAGTTGATCGCGACGAATGGTCCGTCCCGGCGCTCGCTTAACGTGTGGATCGTCTGCGCCGCTAGTTCCTTGCCCGTGCCCGATTCGCCAGTCAGCAATACCGACGCGCTCGTTGCGGTGACGCGCGTGATCGCGTCATACACCGCCAGCATCGACTCGGAGCGGCCGAGCATTAAACCGAAGCGCGATGTCGCTCGCAGTTCTGTGGCGAGCCCCGCCAAGATGTTGCTGCGCGCCGTGTGGCGCGGCACGCGCATGAGCAGGGCCTGCAGCCGTTCCATGTTGACGGGCTTGACCAGATAATCGGAAGCGCCCAGCCGCAGCGCGTGGATAGCCGAATCGAGTGAGGCATGTCCGGTGGTCACCACGACCTCGCAGCCGAGCTTCGTCAATTCACCAAGCAGGGCCATGCCGTTGCCATCGGGCAGCATCAAGTCGCACAGCACTAGGCTTGGATGGCGCTCGCCAATGCGCAGTCGCGCTTCGGCTAGCGTGGCGGCTGTGTCGCAGCCAAGATCTTGGGCATGAGCCAGCGCCAGCATGGCCGTGCGCGTTGATTCGTCGTCGTCGACCACCAAGACATGGGGCATGCAAGCATTCTCGTTCGGGATGGGGCGGCCACAAACAAAACCGAGCACAATTCGGTTCCGATCGTATGCACATAAAACGTCGCATGCTTGACTGAAACGCAACACTAATGCGGTAGAGCGACGCCAGTGTGCGCGGGCATGCGCACGAACTCTGTACGGTATGCGTGAATGACGATGGCACGATTGAGGTCGCCGCATCGCGACGTCGACGGGCAAACCGCGCGGGCGGGCGGCCTATTTAGGCTGCGGAGCGGTCGGGGCAATCACCGATCCCGCATCGGTTGTCGCGTCCGGCATGAGCCGCGTAACGATCTCACGGAATTGAGACGTGCAGCGCACCGCGTCTTCGTGCGAATTCGTGTCAACAACTTCGAGCAAGCCGACGAGCGCACCGAGGAATGCGTCGGAGAGCGGGGTGGGCCGACCGTGCTCACGAAGATACTCGGCGTACGCGAAGATACTACGGATGAAATCGACCTGGGATGCAGAAAATTCGTCGTCGGTGATCGGTGCGGGAACGGCTGCAACGGCCTGAGGAGATAACGACGCGGGCAAACGGAAATGCGAGAGGGGATCGGTCATGCACGAATCTCGAGATATGCACGAACGCGACGTGCGCGCAAAAGCGGCGTGGCGGCCATAGGCGCATGTACTATATATATCGCCCACGCATTTGACACGCCAATAGCGCTCTTTGATTGTGCTTAAGTCAAGAAATTAAGTCAAATGTATTTGACGCCATTTTGATGATCAACTCATGCAATTTGATTGGTTTGGAACGTTCGACGAATTGAAGCGCAAGGGGCGGTTCGCCAGCGACGCACAGTTGGCGGAAAGTCTCGGGTTGACTCGCGCGCAGATTTCCGCCTGGCGTAACGGCAAGAGCGACCTCGGCGTGTTGACCAAGATCCGCATTCTCGATGCGCTTGGCCATGACACGTTGCGATCGTCGGTGCAGAGTCTGCTGCCGAGCCGGGATTACCACGAACAGGCGCAACGTCAGCAACGCCTGATCGAGCGCATACAGCGTTACGAGCAGGAAGATCGGGCGCCGCACGAAGCTAGCGATTCGTTGGCCCAGCTCAATCATTTGTTGGCAGCGCTGCCCGGTGACGAGCGTCGGCGCATCGAGCCGCATCTGACGCCCATCACGATGCCGCTCGGGCACGTCGTCTACGAATCGGGTGACCATCTCAGCCATATATATCTGCCGACCACGGCGATCATTTCGATGCTCTACGTCATGCAGAATGGTGCATCGGCCGAGATCGCAGTGGTGGGGCGCGACGGTCTTGTGGGGGTTGCGTTGTTTATGGGGGGCGAGACAATGCCGAATCGTGCAATCGTCCAAAGCAAGGGCGATGCATTCAAACTCAGCGGGCAGATCGTCAAGGATGAGTTCAAGCGTGGGGGAGCTTTGCAGCACCTGTTCCTGCGCTACACGCAAGCGCTTATCACGCAAATGGCCCAGACGGCCGTTTGCAATCGACATCACTCAATATCGCAGCAATTCTGCCGCTGGTTGCTGCTGAGCCTCGACCGTCTCGATTCAAGCGACGTGCAGATGACGCAGGAACTGATTGCCGACATGCTCGGCGTGCGCCGCGCGAGCGTGACGGAGACCGCGAGAAAGCTCCAGGAGGCGGGCCTCATCCGCTACTCGCGCGGCAAGATCGAAGTGCTCGATCGCCCCGCGCTGGAGCGTCATGTCTGTGAGTGCTATCAGGTGGTGCGGGAGGAAAGCGATCGGCTGTTGTTGCTGCGATGATCATCGTAGGATGGTCCGATATCGTCGGCTCTTAATCGATCCAGTATGGTTCTGTCGATGATCTCTCACCTGTAGAGTTGAACGGCGCTACGCACCGAACGGCTCGTGAGCGTCTATGAGACTCTGGCCGGTCCAGTCCGCTCCGCGCATCTTTTCGCTCTCAGCGTCAGTCAATTCCTTGTTTCAACGTTTACCTCCCGCTCGGACGACGTCTGCGGGAGGTATTTAAACAACCTGTTAGACCACTGCAAAGGGGCGCGAGGGAGGGCAAGCGAATCGCTTAGTTGTCAAAGCGGAAGCCCGTCGTACGCGAATAATAGTGAAGCCCAGAATCTTGCACGACGAAACTTCGCATCGTCGCTTGTCCCCGGTTGTGATGCGAGTGAAGCGATGTGGGAGGTGTCACCATCACGGAGTACTGTTTCCAGTCTGCGCGCTGTCCGTCGACTACGGAATAGACGTCGTCGCCCACGATCGACAGAGTCAGGGCAGCCGCGTTATGCCGATGGGGGCGTTGATCGTCGCCTGCCGCCAAGGTGTTCAGGTTTGCTGTGACATTCGGCGAGGTCGTGCGCAGATCCTCCATTTGCTTGTTCGTGAAGAAGACGGACTTGGCAGCCTCTACGCCGCTAGCGTCGCGCGCATAGGCCTTCTCGAGATTCAGTTCGATCTCTTCTGCTGAATAGTGGGTCGGCGCGACGCGCGCGCGGTCGCTGGCCAGTGTTCCGCAGAACGCGAGCATCGGCTCGTCCGTGACGAGATACAACATGCCTCCGTTCCGACTGCCCTGGTGAACCCGGGACTGTCCGCCCGGAAGGACGAATACGTCGCCTGCTTTCCATTCGATCGAGCCACTTTCGCCCTCGGACCGACCGCTCCCTTCCATGACGAAATAGATCTCGACGACCGAATTCGTCTCAATCGAGATCGTGCCATCTGGTGATAGGACCACATAGCGCGCCAGCATATTCGGAGTCGTGGCGGGGTAAGTCAGGCCCATTTCGCGACTGAGATCGAGCGCGATGATGCGCGTGTTACCTGTATCTGCAAGTAAGTCGAGTCGTTCGTCCTCGAAGCTATGGATGGGCACGGGCGGTTGTTTATAGACGAATGGGTTCACCGGAACGTAGAAGATTGCATTCTTTTCGGCATCCGTTTGACCCGAGCTGGTCTCTGCCAGCGGGTTGTACTCTAAAGTTTTCATGCTGTTCACTCGCGTTTTGTTTAAGCGTTAAGCCGGGAGAGTTGGAATAGCAGATCGACGAAAATCAGCGGGACTCGATATGTCGATACTCGGGAATCGGGATTTCGTCACGATCAGCGGACTTTTCCTGCACGCTTCGCTCATGACGCTTGGCAACCCATGCTACGAGAATGGGAGAGATAATCGCCGTAACGACGACGCAGGATGCAACAAGCAGCGTGGCTGACTTCGCGGCTTCTTGGTACACGGGATTGGCTGCGGCGACGAGCGCCGGTACGGCCGCTGCGTTACCTGCGGTATTCGCAGCGGCAGTCCCCGCCACGCCGGTGCCGCCCGTCAAACGATCAGCGAGATACAGCGGAATACCGGTTATCACCACCACGCCGATGCCGAGCGCCACACCCAGCAAGCCGGCTTGCCAGACTTTGTGCAGATCGAGTCCGGCGCCGAGGGATAGGGCGAAGAAGGGAATCATCACGGGCACGGGTTTCGCGAGAAACGCTCTCATCTCGCGGTCGAGGTTCCCGAGGAGCATGCCGAGCGCAAGCGGCAGGATGCTGCCGATGAGCGTCTGCCAGGGGAATCCAGAGAGGCCTGCAACACCAAGCGTGATCATTGTGAGAAGGGGGCCGGATTCCAGCGACATGAGCGTGTACGCTCCGACATCCTCGGATCGGCCGTATTGCCCCATAAGCGCCATGTAGAGGCCGCCGTTTGTGTCGTTCATTGCCGCAACAACCGCCAAGGTCGAAATCCCCGCGAAGACACCGGATGAAATCGGTTGTTCACCGAGAATTCGTCCTAGAATCACCCCGACGACCACCGCCGCGCCGACTTTGGTGAACAACAGCGCGCCACCCTTTTTGAGGAGATATGGCGTTGCTTTGACATCGATGCTGGCGCCCATGCAAACGTAGAAGACCGCGAGAATGGGTAGTGCACCGCTGAACATAGCGTTGGTGAACGAGCCGAAGAATTTCGGCATGCCGGGGATGAACGTCGCAATCAACGAGCCGACCACGAGCGGTACGATCATCATGCCACCCGGAACACGTTCGATTGAACGTTTTATTGCGATCTGCGCCATGCTTGTCTCCAGACGTCGTGCGTCGATTGGTGATGTGTGATGAGAGACGTGCGCATCTCTCAATCACTATTTGCTACAGCTCCAGATAACTTCGCTCCGCTTGCGACGGATGGGTGCGCAATACTTCTTCGATCAGGTCGCAGCTCTAGTCAGACATTTCCGGAATGACGATCCCGCCATCGGCGATCTGAGACGAGCAGGAAAAGAGTGAGTTGTCCCGAGCGACGCGATCGACATCGACTTCCATTACGAGCAGCCGTCGTCGCACGCTATCGCCTCCACTCGGTCTAGCTTCTTGGCTAATTCTGCATACAAGTTAATTGTTAACAATTAACTTGTATGCAGTCTCCAACGTTGAAATGACTCGGTCAAGCTCACGTAAACCACTAATTTCGACAATTAGTACGGTTATTAATTGTTGGTGACGTTCGAGCGGGACGGGAAAGTGCAGGATTCAATGAAATTCTTAAATAAGTACCCGCGTGATCATCGGCAAGAAAAGTTTCGACAAGCAAGCCGATTGGATTTGTGATGTGATCTTCATCGGCGACCTGATACCAGGGGGGAGGCTCATGGAACTGGGCCTAGCCGCTCAGATTGGCCTTTCGCGGTCGAATGGCGCCTGCAGCTGTAACTCGATCTCTTACGCCTTTGCTTCCACGGGCACGAAATTACGGACAGGGCTGCCGAAACCTGATGGCAGCCTGAAATTCGCGTGCACGGTTTGCGGTTTTGCGCACCGTAGAGCTTTCTATGGCACGGGTTCTTTCCTCAATCGGACTGCGCTTCTCGCAGTAGATGCCTGGGCATCGTGACGATCAAGAGAGCCGCGGCAGCCACAAGTGCCACCGCGAACACATACAAACCGAAATCGAGCCGTCCCGTCTCCGTTTTGATCCACCCCAGCAGAGAGGGGCTTGCGAATCCACCAATCAATCCGATGCAATTGATGACTGCAAGGCCACCTGCGGCACCCGAGTTCGACAGATAAGAGGTGGGAATGGTCCAGAAAACCGGCATGGCCGATAAGACGCCAATTGCAGTAACGGTCAGGATGCACAGGGCAATCGTCAGGCTGGTATGAACCAACGTCACGGCCACGAGGCCCACGGCGGCTACGATCATGCCGAGAGCGACATGCCAGCGCCGCTCGCGAGTCTTGTCGGAATGGCGGCCCACGAGCACCATGCAGATCGCAGTGATCAGATAGGGAATGGCCGTCAGGACGCCGATTTGCAACGGATCACTGACATGAAAACTTCGGACCATCGTGGGAAGCCAGAAGCTGATGATGTATAACCCCGCCGCGATGGTGAAATACACGATCGAGAGAAGGTACAGCCTCGGATCACGCAGCGTGCTACCAAAAGAGTGATCACGTTCCCCGACGGGCTTCGCGCCCTTCACGGTTTCCATCACGATCTGCTTTTCACCTTCCGTGAGCCAGTTTGCGTCGGCAGGGCGATCCGCCAGCACGAAGAGCACGAGAATCCCGAGTGCGACCGACGGAATTCCCTCGATGATGAATAGCCATTGCCAGTCTGCCAGGCCATGTAATTGACCCAGGTTCGCCATAATCCACCCTGACAGCGGGCCGCCTATGACACCCGAGACGGCGATCGCTGACATGAACATCGTAATGATCTTGCCTCGCATCGCGGGCGGATACCAGTAAGTCAGATACAGGACAATGCCCGGGAAAAATCCGGCCTCGAAAGTCCCGAGCAGAAAACGTGCAAAGTAAAACTGAAGAGGAGTTCTGACGAAAACAAAGCTGATCGAGACCAATCCCCAGACCACCATGATCCGCATCATGGTTTTGCGGGCACCAATCTTTTCAAGAAGAAGATTGCTTGGAACCTCGAACAGAACGTAGCCCAGGAAAAAGATTCCCGCGCCCAAGCCGTACACGGTGTCGGAGAAGCCGAGGTCATCCTTCATCGAGAGTGCGGCAAACCCGATGTTGACGCGGTCCAGATAAGCAAAGACATAGCAGATAAAGAGGAAGGGGACGAGCCTGCGTGTCACCTTCGCGTACACCGCACGAATGTCACTGCGAGTACCGGTATCCGTCGCCGCAGATGCGGATGTTGAAGAGCGAACGATTGTCATAATCGCACCTCGAAATTTGTGTTGTGATTGCTTAGTCACTAGACCGCGATGGGTCGGGTGTTCGTTGTGTTCAAAGTCCCAGGTGACTGCGCTTGGCTTGCGGGGGATGTGCGAGCAGCATCTCTTCCACCGGGTCACATCCCCAGCCGGGTGCGTCGGGTACCTTGATCGAGCCGTCGATAATCTGCGGCGTCTGGGTAAAAAGCGCGTCGTCCCAAGCGATGCGATCGACGTCCACTTCCATGACGCGCAAATTAGGCACCGCTGCCGCAAAATGGACGTTCATCATGGTGGAGAGGTGGCTGTAGAAATTGTGAGGCGCGATGTTCACATCGTAGGCTTCGGCCACGTTGGCAATTTTCATCGCCTGCCATACGCCGTTCCAGACCGCATCGATGATCGCCACATCCACGGCCTGCGCCTGGAAGTACGGAAGGAATTGGCGAATGCCGAGCAGCGTTTCGCAGCTTGCGATGGGAGCATGGCTGCGTTGGCGGATATGTGCGAGCGCTTCCGGGTTGTACAGATCGAGTTCGACCCAGAACAGATCAAAATCCCGCAACTCCCGAATCAACGTGAGAAAGCCTTCCGTGCGAGCGTTGAAGTTAAGGTCAATCAGCAGATCGACGTCGGCCCCGGCTCCTTCACGGAGTGCGCCAAGATGGGCCTGCATGTTTCTGATCAGTGCCTTGTCGACGTTCAGACCCGGCAGATACGGTGCGCCGAAACCTGCCATCCATTGGCGAGGTTTTCCATCCTGGTTGACGAAAAGATTCGTCTTGAGCGCACGGAAGTTGGCGTTTCGTGCGTCTTCACCTGCCTTCTTGACTCCTTCGAGATCCGTAATGGCAGGTGAGTAGAGGGTAGGGTGTGTGATGCGCCACGTTGCGCAATGCGACCAGTAGATCGGAATATGATCTCGTTGCTTGCCGCCCAGCAATTGATAGCAGGGGACGCCCAAGGATTTGGCCTTGGCATCGAGCAGAGCATTTTCGATTGCACCCAGGGCCTCGGCGCTCAAGCCGAGGGGAGCAGGACGCAGTGATGCAGCAAGCCGGCCGTACAACTCCTCATGGTTGTAGACGGACATCCCGATGAGTCTGGTCGCCAGTTTTTCGATGACCGATGTCAACCCGGGCGGCCCGAAGGACTCATCGTATTCGCTCCACCCCACGATGCCTTCATCGGTCACTATTTTCAGGAAATAGTAATTTCTCCAACCACCGTCGCAGGCGATCGTCTCGATTTTTTCAATTTTCATGATGTCCTTTGTCTATGATTAATTGTTAACAATTAACATTAACGCAGTGTTGCCTCGCGGCTCCTCACGGTCAAGTGGGTGTTAACCACTACCGACTGGGTACATGTTACCGATTGTTAACTGTTGACGATGCGCCGGATGAACGTGATCATGGTCGTCTTCAATAGGTCTTTTCCATGAATGCTCGCGTAACCATTGACAAACGAAGCCTGGATCAACAGGCGGCCGACTGGATTCGGGATGCCATATTCGCAGGCGACCTGATGCCTGGAATGAAGCTCACCGAGATCGGTTTGGCTGCGCAGATAGGGTTGTCTCGCTCAACCGTGCGCGCTGGTATGCAGCGGCTGGCGCGAGAGGGGTTGCTGATTCAACACGCTTACACCGGCTGGGAGGTTTTTTCTCTTTCTTCCGAGGATGCATGGGAGCTATATACGCTTCGCAGCACGCTTGAAGGGATGGCGGCACGCCTTGCGGCGCAACATATCGACGATGTGGGTCGAGGACAACTAGATCGGGCACTGGCGGAATTGAAGTCGGCTATTGCTGCCCAGGATCGCCGCAGCATCGCCCGGACAGATCTGGCATTCCACGAGACGATCGTCAGGCTTTCAAGGCATCAGCGGCTCGTCGCTCAATACGCTTTGATCAGCGATGCTGTCCAGCTCTACATCCTCTCGACGAATCGCTTGATGGGATATTCAAACTCCATCTTGCCCGAGCATGAGCAGATGGCCAGTGCAATTTCTTGTGGGGACGCGCTCGAGGCGGAGCGGCTGGCCAGTGATTCGGCGCGATCGCACGGAGAACGCTTGATGAAGGTGTTGGAGTCAAGTGCGAAGTAACCGCGCGCTAGTAGCCTCCTGCCACGGTTCGTCGAGCCTAACTGGAGTCCGATACATCCCCGGCGCCACCAGTGACGTCGCTCAGCAGGTTCTGCTGACCTTGATCGCATAACCTGGCTGACGGTTATGGACCTGCGGGCGCTATCCAAAGCTACAAGCCAGCCTTGGTTCGCATCACGGTGCAGACGCCGGTGGGAGATTTGAGTACCGGCACCGCCTTCCACATCGGCGACGACGGTTGGTTGGTCACGGTGGCCCATGTGCTGCGCGATGGCGTTGTGCGGGAAGTGGTGGCCTATACAGCTGACCGGCTCGATCCACGGCCATTGCCGGGATGGCAATGCACCGGACCAATTCCTGCAGATATTGCGTTCTGGTACGTTTCGGAAATAGACGCGATTTCGTCTCAATGACTCTGTGCAAATGCACAGCGGTGCCATCGGCACGCATCCGTTCACGTTGCTGCTGCGCTGTAGCGAAATGCAAGCGGAGCGGCGCTGGCTAAAGGGAAATTTTTTTCGACTGTAACCACTGGGCTCGATCCTGCGAATAAAGGGGTAGCCAATCTGGCTCGATAGGATCGACATTAATCTTCGATGACAAGCCCAATTTCTTCGAGATCGGAAGCTGCGATCGTGGCCGGCCCAACCCAGCGCCATCGGAAAAAAGAATGCCTCGCTTTCACGATAAAAATCGTTGCCGATGATCAGGCACTCGAGCGCGCGTTGATGTTGCGTCACGCGGCATACATGCGCCATGTTCCGGAGTTCGCATCATCGATGCGGCAATCCGAGCCGGACGACTACGGGCCGAACAGCTTTACGCTACTCGCAGAGTCAAAGTCCGACCATAGCCCGCTGGGAACGATGCGGATTCAGACCAATCACGCCGCTCCACTGCGCATCGCGCAATCGGTGAGGCTGCCTGAGTGGATCTCGGGCCGCATGGCCAATGCGAACCGACTAGCGGTAGTGGCGGGAGATCGAGGTAAAACGGTCAAGATGGGCCTGTTCAAAGCCTTCTACCTGCTCTGTTTGCAAGAAGGCATCGAGTGGATGGTTGTAGCGGCAAGAAGGCCGCTCGATCGCCAATACGCGGCGCTGCGTTTTCGCGATGTCTTTGGTCAAAACGAATTTATTCCACTCGCCCATGCAATGAACATTCCTCATCGAATTATGGCGTTCGATGTTGGCGGGGCAGATCAAGAGTGGCGCGAGCACTCGCACCCGCTACGCGAGTTCATGATGTTGATGGATCACCCCGACATCAATTTGAATGTCGCCCGACCGCATTCCATTTCGAACGCTTGATTGGACGATGGAAATGTTGGAAGCGATCGGGAAAATTGATTCAGGAATTCATTGTTCGGTATGCCGAACCATAACCTTAACCAGCGGATGCTTCGCGCCGAAATTTCGCGAGACGTATTTCGTCCGTTGCAATTGCAGAGAGATCCAGCAGTAGCGCTTTATGCAGCTCGCTCGGACGACGCGGTTTGACATCCATCACGCATACCGAGCCGAGCGCAAAACCTTGTTCGTCGAAGATGGCCGCCTACAACCTGACACGCTTGAGGACGCCGGCGGCGTTGCGCCCGCAGGCCACCTGATGGGGCGAGATGCCGCCATAAAAGTGGTCTGACGGGCAGAAAATCGGCCGCGATATCGGAATCGAGCGCGACGCGAACGCTTTTCTGGATCGCGGGGGAGATAAATGCGTCAGTCGGTTTGGTATTTCAACGGCCTGCTAGCCATCGCTCGAGCGCCTTGCACTCCTGCGAGGTCTCTGCTGTAAGCCCATCCGCCTGCACACCGTCGCCGCCCCAAAATTCACCGGTTCGCGTATGGCTCTGGGCCAGTGCCGTCGGCCTCATCGGAGAAGCCTTGCCTTACTATGGCGTGCCCCGCGTGGGTGTTTCGCTGCGCGCAACAGCATGACGCAGCGTCCTTGTTCTCGTATCAGCATGTGCCGGAGTTGATGCAGACATTGATGTGAAAAGCATAGCGCACTCGCGCGGCAACGAGAGCCGTCGGCGGGCGTTTCCCTGCGCTGCGCTATGGCCTCGCCTTTCGCGCTTCGCCTCGCGCCACGCCGCGCAAGCCTCCCTCCTTCGGGCGTCAGTCCGCGCGCCTGCCTCGCGAGGTGACCGTCATTCAATGAAATTTGTGATCTTCATTTTGATATAAAACGAAGTGGCGGTTGCTATCCGGTTGAAGAGATTGAAAAGGCGTCGTAGGACCGATGCTTTAATAACAAAAAGAGGTTGCCTGTCACGGCTGTACGTCTGTCTTGAAATTACAAAATGAAAACATCTTGAAATTTAATAGAAATGTAGTAGCTTGTATTATCGAATAAAAAGGGGGAGCCATGAAACGGGCCAATTGGTTGGGCGTAATTGGTGCGGGATTTGTCGGGATCGCTGTTATTGTTTTCGTAATTCGAGACATTAAGGCGGCCGACGAGGGGCAAGGTGCAAATGGTGCGCAGGCTGCGTCGTCGCAGGTTAAAAATGAAAAACAAGAATCACCGACGACCGCCTCATCCCATTCGGGTCGGAATGGTTCGCTTGCGAGCTCCTTGAATAGCGCGGAAAGCTCGGCTTATGATGAAAGTCTTCGAGGAAAAGTCACAAACAAATATCGAGTTAGAGACGATATTCTCAAATATATCGATCAAAATTACAAAGATGAAAAGACAAGGGCGGCGTTTATAAATTATGCCGCTGCCCAACAAGATTTTATCGAGTATGGAGGGACGCGAGCAGGGGCGATTCAAGCGGGCGACAAGCTGATGGTGAAGGCAGCTTGTGTCTTTAAGCTTATCGGGGTGGATCGGGCGGACGAGCTGAAGTCTGTAACGGCGATGACAGTGGATACTGAGGAAAGATTCAGGGCTTACTGGAAAGCTGTCGACCTTCACGCGGGTCGCATCATCGACGCCCCAAAGGGGGATTCATGCGAATAATCAAGGTTGCTTTAATGTCAGTCGCGCTGCTGGCGCTGCCCAATGCAGTAAACGCAAGTGCCAACAAATGCCAGTCTCCGTATAAAATATTTTTTAGCAACGGCGTCCTAAACACAATTGACGATATGGTGGCCGCTCGGGAGGTGATTGCTTCCCAGGTTGGGAGTCAATTTAATGGCGTTCCGGTTGATTATTCGAATATGGCTAATCAGACTGGCGGAATTATTGATGACCTAATGCGGGTGTATAAGCAAAAGTTGTCAGAAAATCCGAATCTAACCTGGACCATTCTGATGAGAGCTGTGGTCGGGTTGTCGACTGGCATCGACCCGTCACTATTTTCGCAGGCTCAACAAGCCGTGGCCGAGGTGAACGCGAACAGCGCCTCAAGGATTGGAGGCGATGTGGCGTCGACCACCGCGTACGCGGACGCAAATGTGCAAACGCAGGTGGCGCAAGTAACGAGCACTATATTGAATGACGGTACCCGAGTACTAATAGTTGCGCATTCGCAGGGAAATTTGTACTCCAACGCGGTATATCAACGGGCGATTTCTGCTCCAGGTGTTAAGCCAGCCAATATAAAGGTTATTGGGGTAGCCTCGCCCGCAGCGCAAATCCTGGGTGGCGGAAGTTACCTCACATCTGATTCAGACGTCGTTATAGGTGCACTGCGCCTCGCCACGGGCAATGTCCTTCCGGCTAATGTTTCGGTTCCTTTTAATCCGGATGATATTAGTGGCCACCTTTTTCTGAAAACATATATGAAAGGTTCTCTCCCATTGAGAGGCCAAATTTTCTCTGCGATCTCTTCGACTCTTCCTCAAATCGAAGAGCCGGAAAGCACTTATGACTGGCTAGTTAAGCAACGCGTAGCCATTTCTGCTGGCTGGGGCGGCGGAGAGCAGGATGCTAGTTTCATACCCAGCCAAGTTTGCTCGGCTCCATGGTCACTGATTAACTATTGCCAGGAGGGAGGTTCGACTGATTTTTTAAAGAACGCGGCCGGCGCCTACTTTGATCCGAAAGTGCAATTTTATTCGGCAGAATCCACCAAAGCGCTGAATCGTCTTCTCCCATACTCAGCGGATGCGTCAAATCCAGACAGTGGATTGTACCGACTCATTATGGGTGTCTGGCCGATGGTGTCTGCATACACTCAAATTGAAGAGACGTATAACGGTGCCGGGGACCTGATTTCATCGACTACCAAATGGGGGTCCAATTATTATGATGCCTCCATGAATTTTTCGATGAGCCCACCCGATCCGCAGAGTTATCCGACGAATTTTTCGGAGACTTTCCCGCGAACTCATGTCGTCTATCATGCAAAACTAGAGGACTCGGTTCGAAATGCAGTCAATAGCCTTCCTCCCGGTAAAGCGGTGTTAGAGGTATACGACGAGGGATCGTCCATCAAGTCCGTACCTGGCTGGCCTGAGCTCCAATTTGCAGTAGTCAATAGAATGGTGAAGCTTAAGATATGCAAGCCTATTCCTGCTGCTTAAATTGTCACGCTGCGGCTAAGTTAATATTATCGGGAGATTTGTATGGCGAAGTTGACGGGATTTTTGCTATTGATGGGATTGGTTTCGATAGCGCAGGCGAGTGGCGGAAGTATCTCGGTAGTTGAATTTCAGCAGAGTGGGATTTTGCTCGCAAACCAATCTGGGCCGACATTTGGCCCGGGGTCGCTCGCATCGTGCCAGCCTTTACCCGGCGATAAGGCGAGAGTGTTGATGATTTCGTCCTCCGGCTTGCTTCAACTCCTACGAGTTAGGCTACTTGATGGACGTTGCTCGGGAACGACAGGCTTGACGAATCAGGCCTCAGTGAAACCCCTTTGACCTTCGACGCGCCATGCGAGCCCGGCTTGATGTTCGGCCGGCTCGCCGTGTCGCGCTCAAACAGGTCGGACTGAACGAAGTCCACTTTTTACTCGCGGAGCGGCGACTCCATCGCGCTCCCGTATCAATTTGCCAAGGTGCGTCCGTACGGGCGAACGCGTCGTCAACGCTGCGCTTGGCGCGTGGCTTGCCTGAAATACCCCAAGCCAGCCGAACCTATGACCTGTCGCCCTCCGAGGTCGAGAACTCGGTGGACGACGGCAAGCGAGGCATGGAGAACGCGCTTCGCGCCAATTCGCTGGACGTCAAAGAGCAGTACGAGCGGCAGATCAAGGAGTTGCAGGAGGCCTACGGCGAAGCCATGCTGGAGTTGCGCGCCAGAAAAAAATTGCAGTCCCTGCTGGGCGAGGACGAGAAGTGATCGAAACGATCCAGCAGGGACTGAAAGAAGAAGGCGTAGTCGTTTCGATTTCCAAGCTCTGCAGGTGGTTCGATGTGCCGCGCCGAACCGTGTATTACCGGCCAGTCAAGGCACATCTGGTCGTGCAAGCGCGTTTCTCGGAGCCGATCAAGGCGATGATCGAGGAGTCACCGTCGTTCGGCTATCGGACCGTGGCACACCTGTTGGGCTTCAATAAGAACACGATGCAACGTGTGTTTCAGTTGATGGGCTGGCAAGTGCGCAAGCGGCCGGTTGGCTTTCGGCCACGCGTGCAATCGATGCCATCGGTTGCGCTCAAGCCAAACGAGCGCTGGTCGACCGACATGTGCCGCGTCTGGGCAGGACGAGATGGCTGGGCAACCTTGGCCTTGGTCATCGATTGCTACACGCGCGAGTTGCTGGGCTGGCACCTGTCTCGAAGCGGCAAGGCGACGACTGCGGCCAGCGCGCTGGAGCACGCGTTGATTGCCCAGTTCGGCACGCTGGGTCGGGTATCGACGCCATTCCTGTTGAGGAGCGACAACGGCCTGGTTTTCACGAGCCGAACGTACACGAAGCTGGTGCGCGATTACGGCCAGAAGCAGGAGTTCATCACGCCGCATTGCCCGCAGCAAAACGGCATGGTGGAGCGGGTGATCAGGGCGCTGAAAGAGCAGTGCGTACACCGGCAACGCTTCGAATCGCTACAGCATGCGAGCCGAGCCATCGCCGACTGGATTCAGTTCTACAACCACCGGCGACCGCATCAATCGCTGAAGATGAAGACCCCGGCCGAGGCGTTTGTTTTAGCCGCTTAACCTGAGCAGGTTTGGCTGGGTTATTACAACTGCCCGACCTAGCCAAATATGGATTTGGGCGGCACACTCGAGCAAACGCGTAAGGGGTGACGGCCGAACGGTCGAATCAGCGGGCGCTAACGAAGAGCGCCTTCGAGATATTGGGCAATTTGGACGATGTGCTCGAACGCCTGTTCGCGATCAAGCGAGTCGCATAAGAAGACAACAAGGCTGACGTCATCGGCGCGAGGCATTATGCGCGCTACGACGACATCTACGCGTGAGGGTCGGCCTCGTCGACAACAAGAATCGGGAGAGAATAATGAGATTGAAGTCGGTTAGCGGTACGGCGCTTGGGGTTCGTCATGCTGCTGAAATGGCCGGGCCAACCCATGCCGCTATATTCGAACTAAGAGGGCAGCCAATATCGCTCCTGCTCCCTGAAGTAGTGGCGATATCCGACGGTGATGAGGTTGTAGTTGCCGGAATCGAGAAGCGGGGTCTTCTGCGTGGGCTTGCTTACCAGAACAAGACAAAGAGAGTGAGTGGAAAGTCCGCCGTCGTTCTGCCGTTGGTCATTGGCGTTATCTTTTGTTTCACCGGCTTACTTTGCCCAATCGGGATGTGGGTAATTTATATCGCCCGCAGAAACCACAAAGCATACCGTGCCGTTGCTGAGGAAAGCGCTGGTGCTCGCAGCGAGTACCACACAGGAGAGAAGTAACTATGTCAGACGTAGCACTGGAATTACCGACGGGCGAGGCGACCGGGTTTCCGCTCTCGGATATGATTGGCGCGGGCGGACCGTTACCAGACAATCCGGACATCTATGAGGTTCTGCTCGCTTATGGCCAGTGGACGCCGATTCGGAAGTATCTCGATCAGCAAGGGATCGCTAATAATTTTTCCCAAGTAACGAGTTACCGGAAAACGCTTTGCATTTTCCGGCTGGTTGGGGATACCGACCTGTGGCTCAATACTCAGCTTACTTCGTGGGGATATTCCGATCCAGGAAACTTCGAATCACTGGCCCCATGGTTGCGACATCGGTTTCGAGTGCGAAGTGACCCGTGTCGTAGAAGTGCAACTCCGTATTTGGATCGTCACGTTTAAACGCTTCCGCTCCCGGTGGGAGGAAGAACGGATCGTTCTTCCCCCATACCGCGAGGATGGGTGGATGGTATTTGCGGAAATAGGCCTGATATTTAGGATATTGCGCGACGTTATTCGCGTAATCCTTGAACAGGTCAAGCTGGATCTCCTCATTTCCTGGCCGCGAAATCAACGCTGCATCCAACGTGTAGGACTCTGGAGCCACTTGATCTGGATTTCTTGTGCCGTGTGTGTATTGCCACTTGATCGCATCGAGTTTAAAGAATGGACGCAGCGCATCGCGGTTGGCCTCCGACGGGTCCTTCCAGTATTTTTGAATCGGTGCCCAGCCGTCGCTTAGACCTTCCTCGTAAGCATTGCCATTCTGCGAGACGATAGCAGTGATTCGTTCAGGATGCGCCACCGCCAAACGCCAACCCACAGGCGCACCGTAATCGAATACTTGAATAGCATAGCGATTCAGCTTCAGTTTCTCGGTGAAGGCATCGATGGTCTTGGTGAGGTTGTCAAACGTATAGTCATATTGGCCACGCGGCGGACTTTCAGTAAAGCCGAAGCCCGGCATGTCCGGTGCGATTACGTGATACCGGTCGGCTAGCATCGGTATCAAGTCTCGGTACATAAATGACGATGTTGGAAAGCCGTGCAACAACAGAACCGTCGGTGCAGAAGGGTCGCCGGCTTCTCGATAAAACACGTTGACGTCACCTACTTGCAGGTAGTGAAAGCTCACATTTCGGTTGATGGCCTGCGTTTGGCCGACCCGGGTAGCTTGGCCGCTTGCGGCGCTAGCTTCGCTGACGATTCCCACTGACATCAGCGCGCTCAGAAGAAGGTAACTCAGCTTCACAATCAGTTTCTCCATGACAAAGCGAGCATGAGTGACTCGCAAATTATGTTACAGAAGCATCGTGTGGCCTCCTTCTGTAACCAGAAAAAATCATCATTGAGGTTACGGATGCTTGTGTAACCTGTCAATAGGTTTTTGAAGGTTACTGAAAATTTAGAAGGCAGCGGGGAACGCGGCGATGAAGGTGTTATCCAGCGGACCACTGGATCTTCTGGTCGGCAGACTCTGTTTGGTTGGGAAACCGCACTGAAGTGGACGGCTATCGTCTGGAGCGTGCTAGCGAGTATTCGAGAAAAGTCGTGGGTTGCGCAGTTCATCGGTTTCCGAGGAAAGGTACCTCAGCTTTGGTGTATTCAACAAAGAACCGGAACAGGTCATGCTTCGCCACCGAAGTCATCCTTTTACGTTGCACATCGTGATCAAGCAATGGCAGAGCGTCATTCGGTTGCACCTACACACGAACTCCCGAGAGAATTTCATGAAACGAGCATTTCCGATGTTGGCGACCGCCGTGCTGGCCGCGACCTTCTGCACGACTGCCTCGGCGGCGGACACCTATCAGCTGGATCCTGACCACACGTATCCGAGCTTCGCGACGGATCACTTCGGCGGCTTGTCGATTTGGCGAGGGAAATTCACGAAGAGCAGCGGCACTGTCGTACTCGACGAAGCCGCGCAGACCGGTACGCTTTCGGTGACGATCGATGTGACTTCGATCGACACCGGGAACGAGAAACTGAACCAGTGGGTGCGCAAACCAGGGTTCTTCGACATGACGAAGTATCCGACCGCCACCTACCAGGGCACACGCATCCGCTTCGAGAACGGCAAGCCGGCCGAGGTGATCGGCACGTTCACGATGAACGGCATCACGAAGCCGCTGAACCTGCATATCGAATCGTTCAAATGCATTCAGCATCCCCTGCTCAAGCGGGAAGTCTGCGGGACCGAGGCGACTGCCACGCTGGATCGCAGCGATTATGGTGTCGACTGGGGTAAATCGTATGGTTTCGACATGAAGACCACGCTGCAGATCCAGGCGGAAGGGATCAAACAGTAAGGCGGCTTTCTCCGACGCGGCGCCTCGTTGCATTCGCAGTTCCGGATGATCCGCGGCATGGATAAACGTGAAAAATATCTGTGCTTCCGGCTACGGGTGGTGTTCGGCGACGAGTCGCTTTAGCGTGTCCTGGCATTGCGTCGTGCGGCCTACGGGCTGCGTGCCCAGGACCGGGCTGTCTGATACCTAGAGTCGAACCTCCTATGCCCGTCATGTGTGTGTAACCGACGCGGAAGGTGGACCGAACTGGCAATGGACTGCCGGCGCGACTGGCAACTCACCCAAAGCATTCCACTTTCAAAACGGAGGAGCACGCCATGCATCCAACAGGTCGCCTTGTTTCATTTGTCGGATCGGACGCGGGCACATGGCGCGTCGCCGCGATGCAGGCCGTCGCCGGAGACGCGTTGCCGGCCATCACGGCGCTGATGGCACTGGATGGCTCGGTAGCGTCGTCTGACTTGCCTTCCTCGGCCGCTTGGTCTCTACGTGGCGTCACCAGCAACGAGCGATATACGAGTCGCGACGAGAAGGCCGCGCTCGTCGCGTCGCAGCCGGGCTTGGGGCGTGACGCCGCCACCTACGCTGCGCTGATCCCGATACGCAAGCGCGTGGACTGGTGGTTGCTCACTCAGGAAGAGCGCCGCGAGATCTTGGAGACGCGCTCGCGGCATATCCAAATCGGCCTTGAGTATCTGCCGGCGATCGCTCGAAAGCTCTATCATTGCCGCGATCTGTCGGAGCAAGAGCCGTTCGATTTCCTGACCTGGTTTGAGTTCGCCCCGGCGGAGCGGGCGCGCTTCGACGACCTGCTTGCCGCGCTGCGCGAGACCGAGGAATGGAAATACGTCGATCGGGAAACGGAGATCCGTCTGGAGCGCGCCCCAAGCCGCTGACCGTATCCGGCCGGCCGGTCCACTTTACTTTCGACCGCGACTCATTTTGGGTCACGGTCAAATTGCTCAAGTGGCCTTCTACAGTCATTCCTGAGAAAACAGGTTTTCGTTGCAGATACGGTAGCTGGCCGCCCATGGCCGGATCCGCTCAAACTCTGCGCTTGCTCGCATCACGTCGAAATCGGCGTGTCGATTGCCGATCAATTGCATGCCGACCGGCAGGCCATCGGATGAAAAGCCCGCCGGTATCGATGCAGCGGGATGCCCTGAGAAATTCGTCAAATACGTCATACACCACCCGATCAACGGATCCACCTGCGCGCCGCCGATCTGTGAGGGCCCTACAGTGCTACCTCGTTCATCCGCATTCTTGACCGGCAAGCAACCAAGCACCGGGCTGGCCACGATATCGAAATCGTCGAATGCAGCGTTGAAGGAGTCGAACACGGCGGTGCGCATGATCTGATCACGAACAATATCCGCTGGCGACATGGCGCGTGCGACGTCCACCCACTGGAAGACTGCTTCCGGCACACCGGCACCTGCGACCGTCAGGTCGATCCCGTCGGCACGAAAGCCGTCGATTACCGCCGCCATTCTGAAGCCGACCGAACGGCACCACAGTGCGCTAAGCTCTTGTTGTGAATAAGGCAATTTGATCGATACCCGATCAACATGAGCTCCGGCAAGTTCGAACGCTTTGACCGCACTTTGTACGACATTAGCGACTGCAGCATCGACGGGAAACACGCCAAAATCGTCCGTGTAACCGATGCGCATGCCGCGGGTCGGACAGTTCGTCGCACCGATCCAATCTACCCGATCCGACCTTGAATACGGATCGCGCGGATCGTATCCCGCCAGTTGCGACATGACGAGCGCCGCATCGACGACGCTGCGCGATACCGGTCCTTCGAAGATAAACGGTGAAACACCGTCGAATCCATTGGGACGCGCAACGATTGGAACGCGGCCTTGCGAGGGCTGAAAACCAAACACACCGGACCATGACGCGGGGATACGAATCGATCCCCCGCCGTCATTTGCATGCGCGACCGGAATCAACCCGGCCGCCACCGCCGCTGTGCTCCCGCCCGACGATCCGCCGCTGTTACGCGTCAAATCAAACGGATTGCGGGTCGGGCCAAAAAGCACGTTGTCGGTCGTACCGCGAAAACCCAACGCCGGTGCGTTCGTCATGCCAACGACGATCGCGTCTGCAGATTCGATGCGTTGCGGATACCAAGACGCCGCTGCATCAAAGCGGAAATTCTTCATTGCCGACAGACCGCCGAACGTCGCTGGCCAACCAGGATAGAAACAGAACAGATCTTTGATCGCAGTCGGTACGCCGGCTAGCGCGCCCACCACTTCCCCTCTCATGATGCGGCCCTCAAGCTGCACCGCGCGTTCCATTGCGTGCTCCGGGTTCAGATAGACGAACGCGTTGAGCTGGTCATTTGCGCGCTCGATGCGCTGGAGGGCGCGCTCCATGACCTCGACGGGGGAAACAGCTTTCGTGCGAACCAGCTCTGCAATCAACGCCGCGCTGAGCGGCAAATCGTCGTACGTCATATCGTCCTATTCGTCCCACTCACAGGCTCGGGAATTCGTTCGTCACTGTGCGCTCTAGGCGTATTGCGCGGTCGCGGCGCGGTGTGCGATGACGCGGCCGCAATCTGCGGCCATCGCCGGGCCTGCGAGCCTCAAGTATTTGTCGAGTTGTTCCGGCATGCTGATTTGCTGAATCGCAACACCCGATACGCTTTCGGCATGCTGTTATCCAAACAAGGCGTAAGCCAATCTATCTATTTCGGCCCTGCTCTCTGTGTGGGCATCATGCCGCGCGATGCGACGTCGTTGAATCGTCTGGATTCGAGTTTTGCCTCCTCGGAAAACGGAGAGGTGATGTAAGCACGCACGATTTACTTCGACGTTCTTGACGATCGAACATCACGGGAAGCTCGATGGTGATCGAGCCGTTGCCATTTATGTGGCGGTCCACGCGTTGCTTAGGGCAGGTTGCGCATTTGGCGCCGCCTTCGGTCATGTTGGCGATCGGGGCCTGTGTTTAAGGAGGCTCCAGCCACCGCGTCCTGGTTGGTAACCCGAAGCGGCTTTATCGGTTTTGTTGAATCGGTCGTGCCACCGATTCCAAGAGCGAGCGAGCTGCTTCTGCTAAGATCGTGCCATCGCTAGCAGAAGCGTTCCGCTCGCATTGGAGAAGCCCATCTGGGTCTGTGTTGTACCTAATTGTTCCTACGTCAACTCATTGTTGCGGGTTATAGGTGAGCGAGCCCCCGTCGACCCGCTGGACACATGAGGTTGATATGAATGCACATCCCGTTCATCCCTTCCGCAGTATCGCCGACGCGCGACAGTCTGCTTTTTCGCTTTTCCGCTTCTTTCGATTCTATTCACTGGAGTATGTCGAATCGGACGGCACACGCAGTAAGCTTGGCCTCCAGCGAGTCCACTTACTGGTTGCGATGCTGTTCGGATACCGCCAGTGGTCAACTTTGCTTCGCGATATCGGGCACACACTCAATGTGTCCTACTTCGATGAAAATGATTCCGTCGAGGTAATGTGTCGAAAATTCAGTGATAGGCTCGTACCGCACTTGGCCCACCCGGACGCCGATAGGGTCTATTGGGCGCTACGAAGCTCGGGGTTCGGGTGCAGCCCGGAACGCCGCAAGATCTCCCTCCAGGTAATGGGACTCTATGGCTGCGATACTGTTGAACAATGGCATCAGCTCGACATGTTGGCGAGAGGATATCGATACGTGACTAGATACGGCCATGGCCGCACTCTTTATGACGTCGAGATGATCGAGTGGGAATATCAAAAAAATGTCGCACAAGTCTTGGGAAAAAAGGTTCCACGAAAGCCTAGGCGATCAAAGAGAAATCAAGGTCGTTGAGGATTGATCTGCGAGGAGAATCACGTGCCCTGTCTCATTGAGGCACGTGATTCTCAGAACGCTAGAAGGCCGCAGTGTTAGTTCGTCAAGACGATGAGTGGCGCGTAAACCCTGCACTCGCTGGAGGTGCGGTGGTAAGCGACGCTCCGCAGAGACGGCTTGCCGACGATACTTCGCGGGTCTGTTTTTCCAGATGTTGTCGATAAACGGGCATCCCACAAACGTATGCAATCGCGTCTGGAAGCGCTGCCTGAGCAGGCTGAACGCACCGGTCAGCGCGCCGGCGGGCAATAGTGCCTACGAGGCCACGCGGATTGAGACGCACGAGCGGGTCGTTAGCAAGGCGGGTAGCGGTATTGGTCCCTTCAGCATCGCGTTACTCAAGGTAGGGAGACGTCGCTGGCTCAATTGCGGGCGATCTTCCTCGAGCACAGGTCGATTTCGAGGCACAGGCGTAAATACCGCCTGCCGCTTCGGCGTTCTCGACGCAGGTCAGGCTCCGGCATGAAGGACGAAACCCAACTGAGACATGTAGCCAAGGTCGACAGGGTATCGATCCAAGTCACATGTATGCGGCCTGTGCGCACGCCACGACGAGTGGCTTCGAGGGAGCAAGCCACGACGCGGTGTTCAAATCGCATTCGGTCGACGTTGCCGCGTTGATTGAAGAGGCGACGCAGCAGCCAGGTCCATCAGCGTCGCGATGTGATGGCTGGGACCTGCGAAACTGGCGAACTCCCGCAAGCGTTCCGGGCCAAATCCAACATGCATGTGGAAGATCTCCAGATTTGGACGAATTTCTTGGCGTCTGCTGGATACGTCCGAGATTTGCCTGATCGTTCAAGTTTTTTGAACGAAATGATCGAAAATATACAACTATTTTTATCGATACATCTCGGGTAAATTCGCAGTCGCAAATGAAGCATGTCGCATACGTTGCATGCTCATGAAGCAATCACGTCAGCTTTGTTGACGTCTTCTTAGGGATATTAGCCATGCCGAACGTGCTGGTGGGAGTTGTTGTGCCATGAATGCAACCGATCTTCTCGAAGCACATCTCCGTGAGATGTTGGTGGATTTCTCCGCGTGGCGAGCGCTATACGCCGAAGATGCCACGATGGTGTTCGTTTATGGCGCTTCGGCGGGAGTGAGTAGCCCTCTCCACGGCATCGAGGCGATAGCCGCCGGCGTCAAAGGATTTTTGAACGCTGTAACCGGATTCAGCGTAAAAATCTCGAAGCTTCATAAAATCGAAGGCGAGGATGCCGTCATTGCCGAACTCGTTGGGGCAGGGATCGTGGTAAGCACCGGGAAATTCTACAACCAGGAGTATGTTGTTTATCTACGTGCCGAGCATGGAAGAATCGTATTGATTCGAGAGTATTTTGATCCATCGCGGGTTGTTGCGGCGTTTCAGTCTTGAGTTTATAACGAATAGATAGCTAATTGATATCTGATTGCGAATATGAAAGCAATTTTGTTGCGTGCCCCAGGTGGTCTTGAAAATCTGAAGATGGCCGAGATTGACGATCCAGGCAAACCCGGCCCCGAGTGTATTCGAGTACGGCTTCATGCGAGTTCGCTAAATTATCATGACTACAACGTTGCGACGATTTCCGGTGCAATCAAAGATCGGCTGATTCCTCTCTCCGATGGGGCGGGCGTAATTGAAGAAGTCGGATCCGGTGTGTCGGAATATAAACCTGGTGACAGTGTCGTTTCATGCTTCTCGCCGATCTGGCAGCTTGGTCGCCCTCCTGTACTTGATTTTTCGTCCGTTCCCGGTGATGGTGTCGATGGATATGCTCGTGAGGTGGTGAATGCACCGGCGCGTTCGTTCACACATGCGCCACGTGGGTACACGCACGCCGAGGCCGCTACTTTGACGACAGCGGGACTTACTGCCTGGCGAGCTTTGGTTGTCGAAGGGCAAATCCAGGCGGGTGATACGGTATTGGTATTAGGCACCGGGGGAGTGTCGATTTTCGCGATACAATTCGCGAAACGCATGGGTGCAACCGTGATCGTAACGTCTTCGTCCGACGAGAAACTCGAACGAGCCAGCAAGCTTGGTGCTGATTACACGATCAACTACAAGACATGCCCGGAATGGGGGCGTCGTGTGCTTGGACTCACCGATGGTCGGGGTGTTGACCAAGTCATCGAGCTTGGTGGGCCAGGGACATTGGCGCAATCAATAGAAGCTGTCCGTTTGGGTGGCATGATTGCTCTCATTGGCGTTCATACGGGCTGGGGAGGGCACGTACCAACCGTTCAATTGATGGCAAAACAAGCGCGTTTGCAAGGCATTATTGTAGGTAGCCGTCTTCAACAAGTTGAGATGATTCGGGGCATCGATGCGACGGGATTGCATCCTGTGATTGATCGTAGCTTTGGTTTGTCGGATCTCGCGGCCGCGTTTCGTCATCAGGAAAAAAACAGCCATTTCGGAAAGATTGGCATTTCCATATAACGGATTTTTCCTGAAAATATTATTTATTGCGGCGAGTTAGATATGTGCCGTGAGCTTACTGCGGCTTGATGGGTTGGCCTACAGTGGTAACGGTTATTGGAGGTTGTTATGCGCAGCCCAGGAGCACCAAGTCTAGATCAGTTGCGGGTTTTTCTGACTGTTGTGGAGGCGGGGAGCTTTTCTGCGGCAGCCAGACAGTTGAGTCGAGCAACATCAGCGGTCAGCTACACGATTTCCTCGTTGGAATCCCAGTTGGGTGTTTTGCTGTTTAACCGCGAGTTATCCAGAAAACCAATTCTGACAGAGGCCGGCGTCGCTGTTTTAACGGAAGCGCGAACGGTATGCGACGGCGTTGATAACCTACGCGCGCGCGTGCAAGGCATCGTTGCCGGGCTCGAGGCAGAAGTGGTGCTGGCTGTGGACGTCATGCTCCCAATAGAACGGCTGGTCGATGCCCTGCAAGCCTTCGAAGTCGAGTTTCCGACGGTCACAATCAAGCTTCATGTCGAGGCACTGGGTGCGGTTGCGCATCTCGTTCATGGAGGTGGCGCCGATATTGGCATCAGTGGTCCGCTGCAGTTGCCCTTTGCTGGTGTCGAGCAGATTCATGTTGGCCATGTTGAGCTCGTCCCAGTAGCTTCTCCTTCACATCCCCTGTTCCAGAATGGAGAACCGGATCCAGGAGATACGCGCAGGCATGTACAGCTCGTCTTAACGGACCGCTCGCCGATTACGGAGGGCCATGACTTCGGCGTACTCAGTCTTCGGACATGGCGTTTGGCCGATCTTGGTGCAAAGCATGCATTGCTGGTTGCAGGGATTGGATGGGGCAACATGCCTGAACCTATGGTGCGCGCTGACCTCGAGGCGGGCAGATTGGTAAAACTCAATTTGGCTGAATCGGACGGCGGGCGGTATGGATTAAGTGCGATATATCGCACCGATGCACCTCCCGGCCCAGCCGCTTCCTGGCTCATTCGACGCTTTGCGGAACAAGCTTCGAAATAACATCGAGCAATAGCGGATACCTCTGCGAAATTCAGGGAGCGGGGTTAGAAGGACTTTGCTAAAAGTCCATCGGCGATATTGAAATAGCAGGCCACGCGGTCAGGCTAAAGTCGTCGGTCGAGCCGCAGCGGATTCACGTGCGGAAGTCCATTGCGCAACGAGCGATACCGCCGTCGAGATAGCGAGGCAGCTACGAGGCCAGTCCAACATTGCTGCGGGTCATAGCGCGACGGACGCATCACATGCGGGCATGGTCGAGCGCATCGAGGATCGCGGAGACGCTCAGCCATTCGGAGGGGCGTCGTTCCTGCTTAGTACCCCGCAGAACTCCGCTTTCCCGTTGTAGTAGGTCGCATGCGAGATGCGTTACGTGGCACAGCTCCGCCGCCTTGTACGTAGCCATCGTCGGCTGATGGAGTCAGGTCGGCGACATCCCGCCCGCTGCCGCACATTGCTATAGCCAATTCAAAAATGCCGCTGACGCACCAGCATTAACTTATACCAACCCGCCTCTGAGATCTTCGGTGTGGTTCAACGTTCGATACCGGCGCATGTCACGCTGTCGCACAAACTCAAGAAGTGCCTGTGTCGTTCGTCTCAATAGTACAAAATAAGTTATTTAAAAACATGAGACTAGCCGCGATTCGAGCGATATCCGAGCGTCGCCGAAGACTTTTTCGAGCGGCTCGATATCATCGTTGCGATGTTTGCGAGGCGAATGTCTCGAAGGAGCGTGGATAGGGACTTTGCGTCTCCGCCCGGCTCCACATCGATAAAAACCAACAGAATTCGGATGATTGGCTGCACTGATTGTCGGTCCCATCTTCCTCATGGAGACGCCCGATCATCGCTCGAGTTGCAGTGATCGGGGCACGGTCGTTCTTGTCAGCTTGTCTGGGTTTTTTATGTTGCAGCGGCGCCTGCTTGCACCGGCATGATTCTCAGGAAGAGCGTCCTTCGCCGCTTTCTGCTCCTGTCCATTGCGGCGGCCGTCGTGCCGGTGCTGGGTATCGGTTTCCTTTATGACCGGCTGACCAACACGGCGTTCGAGCGGATGCTGGGTGAGCGCGTGAGCGCGCACTTTACCGCGACGGTGAGCCGGCTCGCTACGTTCATGGAGAATCGGCGGTATCAGGCAGAGACGATCGCCAACTACCCCGGCATAGGCGCAATAGCTCGCGATGGCCAACGCCGTCCGCCACCGGACATTGCCGCGCTGCTACAGGTGGAGGCCGATCAGCCGGACCTGTATGGCATCTTGTTCTTCAGGGGCGACGGCCACCTGACACGAGTGATTCCAGGGCAAGCCGCCTCCGGGCGGGCCTACTGGGGCGAGCGTCCGTTCGAGATCGCGGCGCTTCCGGTCGCGAGACTGGGAGAGGCCGAGATTCTTGGGCCCGTTGCGCCTCAGGGGAACGAATCGGGCTGGTTCCTGCTGAAGCAGTCGATACCGAATTCGGCGGACTCGGCGGGGCGCCTCAGTTTCGTCGCGCTTCATGTACGACTCGCATCGTTGGGCGAACAACTCGGCGCGACCCCGGCGATCGGGGCATTGCGCCCGTTGCTGCGCACGCCAGCCGGCGATATCGACAACGTAGGCCGGGTGGTCGTTGCGCATCAGAAGCTGCTGGATGGTCCGGATTTCATCGCGGGGTGGAAGCCCTTGCTCGAAGTCGAGCCCGGCGAAGTGGTCGGCTCGCTCGAATCCGAGCGTAGGGCGCTCCTACTGGCGGTCTTCGTCGGCGTGGTCGCCATGGTCTGGTTCTATCTCGCGCTATCGGGTCGAATGCGGACACGGATCAAACCGCTGCTCAGCGCGACCACGGCGATCTCGTCCGGCAGATGGGGGCATCGAATTCCAGAAGACGGAGACGACGAGATCACGGCGGTATCGCGCGCGTTGAACACGATGTCGGGAAAATTGCAGCAGACGCTGGACGAGGCCGTGCAGATGGAGCGCCTGGCCGTGCTCGGCGAGTTCGCGACCCGGATCGCGCACGAGGTGCGCAATCCGCTCGCGTCGCTCAAGACGACCAGCCAGGCGCTGGGCCGGCGTGAAGCCGATGCCAAGCGCAGGGCGCTGCTGGAGGACATGGAAAGCGAGATCGACCGCCTGGCCGGAGTCGTGTCCGACCTCGTCGATTTCGGTCGCCCCCGCGCACCGCAACGCACGTATGTAGACGCGGGCGAACTGTTTCACAAGGTCGTCCAGCTTACGCAGAGCACGGCGGACCGCAAGGCGGTCCACCTGACTTGTCTTGGCGCGTCGAAGCTGCTGTTCTTCATCGATCGTGACCAGATCATCCAGGTCCTCGTCAATCTCGTCCTGAACGCCGTGGAGGCGACCGGCGCCCAAGGCGCAGTGTTGCTGCGGGCAAGCCGGAGCGATCACGCGATCTCGATCGAGATCTGCGATACGGGAATCGGTATTCCCGAGGATATTCGCAAGCGGGTAACCGAGCCGTTTTTCACGACCAAGAGCCGGGGAGTGGGATTGGGGTTGAGCATCGCCCGGCAGTTGGTCGAACTCAATGGCGGTGACATGAGCATCGACAGCCAGGCGGGCCAAGGCACCTCGGTCATGCTGAGTTTCTCGGTCACCCATCGAGCAGAGCCATGAAGACCATTCTGATAGTCGACGACGAGACGAGCCTCGCCAAATCCCTGACGTTCGCGCTGGAAGAAGAGGGCTTCGTGGTGCATACGGCGGCGTCGGGCAACGTGGCGCTCGACATGGTCGGGCATGTCTCGCCCGATGTGATGTTGCTCGATCTGAAGTTGCCGGACATGAGCGGGCTCGATGTCATCGAGGCGCTCTCGGGCCGCGACCATCGTCCGCAGATCATCATGATCTCGGCCCACGGCGACACGCGCGCCGCCGTCAAGGCGGTCAAGCTCGGCGCGACCGACTACCTGACCAAGCCGTTCGACCTCGATGACCTGTTTCATTGCATCGACAGTGCGCTCGACCGGACGCGGATGGAAAACGAGATCGAGTTTCATCGCAACGAGGTGGTGCGCAAGGGCGGAATACTTGGAGCCAGCCCGGTCATCAAGGCGCTTGAGGCAACCATCGATCGCGTGGGGAATAGCAATGCATCCAGGATTCTGGTGCTCGGCGAGTCAGGCACGGGCAAGACGCTGGTCGCGAAGGCGGTCCATAGCCGCGGGTCGCGTTCCCAAGGCCCGTTCATCGAGATCAATTGCGCATCGTTGCCGGAGCAACTGATCGAGGCGGAACTCTTCGGTGCAGAGAAGGGTGCCTATACCGGCGCGCATCAGCGACGCGTCGGGCTGGTCGCGCTCGCGGATGGCGGCACGCTCTTTCTCGACGAAATCGGCGAGTTGCCGCTGCCCTTGCAGGCAAAGCTGCTGCACTTTCTGGAAAACGGACACTACCGCCCGGTGGGTGGCGGCCGCACGTTGATTGCCAACGTGCGCGTGATCGCAGCCACCAACCGGGATCTGCAAAGCGAGGTGGCGAGAGGAACGTTTCGCGAAGACCTGTTCTACCGATTGAACGTCATCACGCTGGTCGTGCCGCCTTTGAGAGCGCGCGGCGACGACGTGCTTGCGATTGCACGGCATTGCGCCTATACGTGCGCCGCCGAGGAACACGTCAAGCCCATCGTTTTTTCGGAAGCGAGCGCGCGCCATCTGCGCGCGTGCAATTGGCCCGGGAACGTTCGCCAACTGAAGAACCTGATCGAGCGGCTGACGATTCTCTATCCGGGAATGGAAATCGAACCGGCGCATCTCCCGCCTGAAATCGTATCGATACAGGGGGACACCGCGGATCCGAGTCCCCTCTCCCCACCGGTGCGCACAACGGACGTCATGTCGATCGCGCAGACGCTCGTCGGAACCGAGCGGGAACTGATTGCCGAGGCGCTGCACGCGACCGGCGGCCACAAAGGCCGTGCGGCGGATCGGCTCGGCATCTCGCGTCACGCCTTCAAGCGAAGGCTGCAACGGCTCAAGCTGAGTTGAGCGGATAGCGCTCGACGGCGCTCACCAGAGCGATGCGTTGAGCGGATGCCGCTCGCCTTTCGTCGCCCACATGCGCGTCGAAGGGCGACACCCCCTATGTTCACGGGGTTCTGCGCAGGTACGTCGACGTTGGCATGCAAGTTGCACTAGCTACCGTCAGATGCCGATCCACCCTGCGTGGTCAATAAGAGATCGGCACCGACGGAGACAACATGGATTCTCTCATCAGCACGGGCGCGGCGGATTCGCGCTCGCTCATGGCAGCGGCCGCTCGCCGGCAGGCCGCCCGAGCCGCGTTACTGGCGATGCTCATTGCGTTGCTTCTGGTTGCCGAGCACGCTCACGCCCGCGTCGAACTGGGTGCCGCCGAAGCGAGCGCCGACGCGAGCGTCGGTTGTCTGTATCCCTTGAGCGGGCGAGCTGCCGTCTTCGGCAAGGACAGCATCGCCGGCATGAAGCTGGCGCTGGCCGACCTGGATACCGAACTGCCGGCGAATGTACGGCCGCGGCTGCGCGTGCTGGTCGACGACGATCATTCGCTGACGTCCATCGCGACACGTATTGCCGAGGGGTATATCGAGCAAGACAAGGTGCGCTTCCTGTGCGGCGTGGTGAGTTCCAGTTTGGCGCGTGTCATCAGTCGCGTGGCGGCGCAGCACAAGATCATCATGGTCGGCACGGATCACGCGTCCTCGCGGTTGACCATCGAGGAAAGCAATCGATACTACTTTCGCGTGTCGAACGACACGTACTCTTCCATGGCGGCAGGCGCGCGCTATCTGGCCGCACTCAAGAAGAAGACCGGATGGAAGCGCATTGCGTTCGTCGGCCCCGATTACGAACTCGGGCATGTCGCGTCTCAGGATCTCGAAGACAACCTGCACGCGCTGGGCGTGCAGTATGAAATGGTGGGCTACTTCTGGCCCAAGCTCTACGAGCCCGATTACACGAACTACATTTCGGCGATTCGCAAGACCGGCGCGGATGTCGTCGTGACGGTCCTGTGGGGCGGCGACTTCCTCGCATTCCTGCAGCAAGCCATGAGCGCGGGGCTGCTGGAGCAGAGCTGGCTGGCGAATTTCGATAGCGGCGGAAACTACGACGTGCTCGTCGCGCTCGGCGAATCCACCCCCGAGCATCTCGTCCTGTCTTCCCGGCATCACGTCAACTGGCCCGATACGCCGGCCAACCGGAAGTTCGTGAACGATTTCCATCGGCTGGAGGGGCGCTACCCGACTTACGCCGCGGAAGGGGCGTATGCCGGCATCAAGGCCATCGGCTACGCGCTCGCCCGAAGCGGGAAGGCCGCCGATACCGACACCTTGATCCACGCGCTCGAAGGGATGCACCTCCCGCTTCCGAAAGACCCGCCGAACTCAGTGTCCTACATTGATCCCGAGACGCATCAGATCGCCCAGGCGGCCGCAGTCGGCGAAGTCGTTCCCGATACCGCCTACCCGCCCGCGAAGGTCATGTTGGGACACTGGGTCACGTATTCCGCCAGCGAGCTTGCTCCGCCACACGAACTCATTGAGCGGCGCCGGCAGCACCAGAATCAGCAGCTTCATAACCAGTAGTTGACTTCCAATCAGAATGGAGACACAGCAATGCCGTTTTTTTCTTCAAAAGCCGGACGCGCGACCGCGGTGTTCACGGGCGTGACGTTTGCACTGAGCTGCCTTTCGGGCAGCGCCGTGGCGCAGACGAACGACAAATACAAGATCGGAGTGGTGACGTTTCTGTCGGGCGCCGCTGCCGGGCCGTTCGGCGTTCCCGCCGCCAATGCAGCCAAGCTGATCGTCGATTCGATCAACGATGGCAAGATCCCCGCTCCCTATGCGACCAAGGGGATCAATGGCGTTCAGGTCGAGACGGTGACGATCGACGAGGCCGGCGGCGCGACCAAGCAAGCGGAGGAGTACCGCAACCTGGTCCAGCGGCAAAAAGTGAACGCCGTGGTGGGCTATATCTCGTCGGGCGACTGCCTGTCGGTCGGGCCACTCGCCGAGGAGATGAAAACGCCGACGGTTCTGTTCGACTGCGGCACGTCGAAAGTGTATGAAACCGTGAGTAATCCGAACTTCCTGTTCCGCACGGGGCTCGACTCGGTAGTCGATAACATCGCGGCCGCGCGTTATATCGCCGAGACCCGACCCAACATCAAGACGATCGGCAGCATCCAGCAAAACTATGCGTTCGGCCAGGATTCCTGGAACGATTTCAGTCTGGCGATCAAGCAGTTGATGCCGGCTACGAAGGTCGTCTCCGAGCAATGGCCGAAGCTGGGCCAGGGCCAGTACGGCGCCGAAGTCTCAGCGATGTCGGTCGCGAACCCGGATCTGATTCATTCGAGCCTCTGGGGCGGCGACATGGAAGCCATGATGCTGCAGGCATCGGCGCGCGGGCTGTTGGACAAGCGTTCGGTGCTTCTGACCTGCGGCGATACAGGCGTCGACCGCTTCAAAGGCCAGATCCCGAATGGGGTGATCGTGGGAGGGCGCGGCCCGTTCGGTGTCTTCGCGCCGAAGAATCCGCTGAATGATTGGTTCCGGGCCGCGTATATCGCTCAATTCAAGGAAGCGCCGACGTATCCGGCGTACAAGATGGCTCAGGCCATTCTCGGCCTCAAGGCGGCGGCTGAAAAGGCCGGCAAGCCGGGCTTCCCGGATGCGAACCAGCTGGTGAAGAATTTCGCCGGCCTGACATTCGAAGCGCCGAGCGGAACGGTGAAGATGTCGCGCGCCAAGGGCCATCAGGCCGTTCAAGGCGTTGCTTATGGCGAATACAGCTTCGACCAGAAAACGAAGAAAGCGACCGTCGTGAAGGTCAAATCCTACTCTGGTGAATGTTTGATGCCGCCCGACGGTACCCCCTCGGCCGCTTGGATCAAGGCAGGTTTCCCTGGCGCCAAGTGCAGCTGATCTGACCTGAACAATCTGTTTATTTTGGACGCAAGCAAGGCTAACGCCTTGCTTCGAGGACAAGCATGTCTAATTTCTTAGCGATCCTGATCGACGGCGCCATCTATGCCTCTTGGCTATTCATGGTCGCGGCCGGGATGACCATCATCTACGGCGTCATGCGAGTGCTCAACATGGCGCATGGGAGTTTCTATGCCATCGGCGCGTATTCGGCTGCCTCTGCGATCACGGCGTACTTTTCCGGTGACCAAAACGCGCCCTACGTCAGCTATCTGATTCTCTTCGGATGTGCGCTGGTTGCCGGAACGGTGTGTGGTCTGTTGATCGAGCAGACGCTGCTGCGGTTTCTGCGCGGTAAAGACGAGATTCTGATGGTCATCGTGACCTATGCGCTGTTGTTGATTTTCGAAGACGTCATCAAGCTGATCTGGGGTGTGGACGCGTACTTCGCGTTCCAGCCTTATCGGCTGCTCGGTCAATCCGAGCCAGCCGAAGGCCTGCGTTTTGCGAACTATGATTTTGCGCTGATCCTTGTGTCCATCGTGATCGGTGTCATCGCCTGGTTCGCCTTGAACCGGACCAAGCGGGGCCGCCTCCTGAAAGCCGTGATCCATGACCGTGAGATCGCCGTCGCCATGGGCGTGAACGTCAATTTCATGTTTGCGGCCACCTTCGTCGTCGGTGCCATTCTCGGCGCGCTGGCAGGCGCGCTGACCGCTCCATCGATATCGGTCACACCGGGCATTGGCGTCGAGGTGATCGTGCTGGCGTTTGCGGTCGTGGTGGTCGGTGGGCTTGGAAGCATCGGAGGGGCGGCGGTCGGCGCCATTCTGGTCGGCATGTCGCGTTCAATCGCAGTTCACCTCGCTCCAGAGTTCGAACTTTTCGTCATCTATGGCGTGATGTTCCTGGTGCTCGCGCTTCGACCGCGCGGGCTTTTCGGGCAGGACCTCGTTCGCAAGATCTGACATGAAAACCTATCTCCAACGTTATGCGACGACCGAGCGCTTGATTCTCGTCACTGCTGTCATTCTCGTCGCCCTGGCTTGGGTCGTGCCCGGCTGGCTGATGTTCCTGTTGACCATTTCCTTGGCAAAGGCACTCGTGGTCCTTGGCGTCGTGCTTCAGATGCGCGCCGGTCTGGTCTCGTTCGGCCAGGCATTGTGCTATGCGATCGGCGGATACGGTGCGGGCATGGGCGCGCAGATGCTGGGCGTGCACGATGCGTTCGTGCTGCTTCTGATCGGCGTGGTCTGTGCGGTGGTCGTGGCGCTCGTGTGTGGGCTGTTGCTGTCGCGCTACCGGGACATCTTCTTCGCAATGCTCACGCTGTCGCTTTCCATGATTCTCTACGGCGTGCTGGTGAAGTCGTCGCTGCTTGGCTCGACGGACGGCTTCAATGTTCCGCCCGTCAGCTATTTCGGATGGGCACCTCAAGGCGACGAGCAAGCGCTGGCCAACTATCTGCTGGCCGTGCTGCTCGGCTTGATCGGGGCGCTTGCGTGCCACCGCTTCATCGTGTCGGCAGTCGGCGGCCTGACCGAAGCCGTGCGTGAATCCGAAGTACGCGTCGATTATCTCGGCGTGTCGCCGCGACGCATCATCTTCATCAACTATGTCGTCGCGGCGGGGATTTCTGCGCTCGGTGGCGGGCTCACCGCGCTTGCGACCGGACACGTCGATCCGGATATGGCGTTCTGGACAACCTCCGGCGAGTTCGTGTTTATCGCGATTCTCGGCGGCACGGGCCATGTTGCGGCACCGTTCCTCGGTGCGCTGGTGTTCTCGACGATCCGTACTTATGCGATCCAGGAGGCACCCCATACCTGGCAGATGACGCTTGGCATCGTGCTGCTCATCCTCGTGTTGTTTCTCCCGAAGGGGCTCTGGAGCCTCGGCAGCAAATTCTCCAAGGGGGCGAAGGCATGAATGCAGTTCTGGAAACCCGCAGCCTCACCAAGAGCTTCGGTGCGGTATTCGCCGCCAAGAGCCTGGACGTGCGCATCGGCAAGGGTGAGGTAGTCGGCGTCATCGGATCGAACGGTGCCGGCAAGACTACGTTTATCAACATGGTGACGGGCTATCTGCTTCCGACTTCGGGCGACATTCTTTTGGACGGAATGTCGGTGGTTGGACGCGCGCCTCGTGCGATCACCCGGCTGGGGATGGCACGCTCGTTTCAGGTCGCACAATTATTTCCCCAATTCACAGTGCTCGACAACGTGGTTGCTGCGTTGGTCGCGAGCGAAGCTTCCAGAAACTCGGTGCTGGCGCGCTTCTCCACCGAGCGCCGCCGGGCCAGGGCAATGGAGGTGCTGGAGGAGTTTGGGGTGAGCGACTACGCCGGTGCGGTGGTGAGAACGGTTCCGCAAGGGGCGCGAAAACTCATCGATATCGCCATGGCCCTGATCAGCAATCCGAGAATGCTTCTCCTCGACGAGCCGACCAGCGGTGTGAGCGTGGAAGAGAAATTTCCGCTCATGGACACCGTCATGAGCGCAGTGCGCAAGCACGGCGTGACCGTCCTGTTCGTTGAGCACGACATGGAAATCGTTGCGCGATACGTGACTCGGATTCTTGCGTTCTACAGCGGTGAAATCATCGCGGACGGCCCTCCCATGGACGTGTTGGCCAATGCCAAGGTCCAGGAGCTCGTCATCGGCCACCATCTCGACATCGCCTCTCTGGGGAAAGCCACATGAGCCTCGCTTTGGATATTCAGTCGCTAAACGTATCGATAGATAGGATTCCGATTCTTCGTGATGTGTCCATGTCGGTTCCGAAGGGCAAGATGGCCGGGCTCATCGGGCGCAATGGCGCGGGCAAGACGACCCTGATGAGGGCGATCATGGGTCTGCTGCCGTCCAAAGCGGCCCGTTTCCATGCCGATGGCCAAGACCTTGCGAAGGTGCCCCCGTACCGGCTGGCTCGCTTGGGCATCAGCTATCTGCCGGAAGACCGGAGGCTGATCCCGAGCCTGACAGTCGAGGAAAACATCCTCATGCCGGCGTGGGCCACGAACATCCCCGACGCGCAGAAGCGTCTGGAATGGACCTACGAGCTAATGCCCGAAATCGCGGAATACCGCAAGCGCCGCGCCCTGCAACTCTCTGGCGGACAGCAGAAGCTCGTTGCGCTGGGGCGCGCGCTGATGGCCGGAACCAACCTCATTCTTCTCGATGAGCCGTTCGAAGGCGTGGCGCCCGTGCTTTCGCGGCGACTGACGGAAGTAATCGCGCAACTGCGGGCGCAAGGGCTCTCGATCATTCTCTCGGAGTCGGACGACACGCATTCGTCCGATCTCGTCGATGTGGTCTTTCGGATCGAACGCGGTGTCGTTCGATCCGACGAGGACCGCTAACTTACCAGGAACGATATGTCGGATTTTCTCTTCGAAACCGCACCCAAGATTGTTTGCGAAGCAGGCGCGTCTTTGCGTCTCGGATCACTCGCAAAGCAACTGGGAATGAAACGGGTGTTTCTCGTTACCGACTCGGGCGTGCTCAAGGCCGGGCTAGTCGAGGGGGCGATATCCGCACTCGAGAAAGACGGCCTGACGGTAACCGTGTTTTCGGACGTGCTGGCAGACCCACCCGAGGCAAGCATTGTCGCTGCGATCGGCCACGCTCAGGCGAGCCAGATCGACGGCGTGATTGGCTTCGGTGGGGGAAGCTCACTGGACACCGCCAAGCTGGTCGCGCTGCTCGCGCGTGCCGAACAAACGCTGACTGAAGTCTATGGCATCGGCAATGCGCGAGGCCCGCGCCTGCCGCTCATTCAGGTGCCAACGACTGCAGGAACGGGGTCGGAGGTCACGCCGATTTCTGTCGTGACCACGCCGTCGCTCGAAAAGAAGGGCGTGGTATCGCCGTATCTGTATCCCGATATTGCCGTGCTCGACAGCACGCTGACCACCGGTCTTCCCGCGGCAGTGACGGCCATGACGGGTGTCGACGCGATGGTCCACGCAATCGAGGCATACACGAGCAAGATTAAAAAGAACCCGATCTCGGATGCCCTGGCGATTCAAGCTCTGAGGCTGCTATACGCCAATCTTCCGACGGTCGTCGAGGACGGAAGCAATCTCGCTGCACGTGAAGCCATGCTGGTCGGGTCCTTGCTGGCCGGCATGGCGTTCGCGAATGCGCCGGTGGGCGCCGTTCACGCGCTCGCATACCCTCTGGGCGCCCGTTATCACCTGCCTCATGGACTCTGCAACTCGCTGGTTCTGATTCCGGTCATGGAGTTCAATTTGCCCCACGCGCAAACGCTTTATGCGGAACTCGGCAGAGTCATTCTCCCCGAGCTGGCCGGAGCGGACGATGACACGAGCGCCCGTGCATTGATCGATGCGCTGAAGGACCAGGTTGCCGCCATGCCGATCACGCAGAACCTCTCGCGAGCGGGTGTGGCCGAGCATGACATTCCGGCGCTCGCGGCAGATGCCATGAATGTGCAACGACTTTTGATGAATAACCCTCGGGAAGTCACCATCAGCGACGCAATTTCAATCTACGAGGCCGCCTTCCGGCAATGAGCGCTGGCTCGGCGTCGGATGGACGAGATGTACACGGACTCATTACTGCTTTGCTCGGGAGTGCCTCCCGAGTCGCAATCTCTCAAAGGACGATCATGAAACTCAAAGACGAAACACTGTTGCGCTCGCACGGCATCATCAACGGTCTCTGGATGGGCGCGCACAGTGGCGCAACGCACGAGGTTCGTAACCCCGCAACCGGCGAACTGATCACGACGGTGCCGGATATGGGCGAGGCAGAAACGCGCGCGGCAATCGACGCGGCCAACCAGGCCTTGCCTGCGTGGCGCGCCAAGACGGCAAAGGAGCGTTCCGTCATTCTCCGCCGTTGGTACGACCTCATGCTGGAAAACGAGGATGATCTCGCCTTGATCATGACGCTCGAGCAAGGAAAGCCGTTGGCCGAAGCGCGTGGAGAGGTGCGGTACGGCGCCGCGTTCGTGGAGTGGTTCGCCGAAGAAGCCAAGCGCGTGTATGGCGATGTCATCCCGGCTCCGAGCGCCGACAAGCGCATCATCGTGATCAAACAGCCGGTCGGTGTCACGGCGGCCATCACGCCCTGGAATTTCCCGATTGCGATGATTACTCGCAAAGTCGGTCCGGCGTTGGCGGCCGGTTGCACGTCGGTGGTGAAGCCTGCCGAGGCGACGCCGCTGTCTGCCTTGGCAATCGCCGAACTGGGCATCCGGGCCGGTATTCCTGCAGGCGTCCTGAACATCGTCACGACGGCTCGCCCGGCGGTCGTGGGCGAAGTGCTGACCAGCAGCCCGATCGTGCGCAAGATTTCGTTCACGGGCTCCACGGCGGTGGGCAAGAAGCTGATGGCGCAATCCGCCGGAACGGTCAAGCGCGTCTCGTTGGAACTGGGCGGCAATGCACCGTTCATTGTGTTCGACGATGCGGATGTCGAAGCCGCAGTGAAGGGGGCCATCGCATCGAAGTATCGCAACGCCGGTCAGACGTGCGTATGCGCCAATCGCTTCCTGGTTCAAAGCGGTATTTACGATAAGTTCGTGACCCGACTCGCCGAGGTTACGGCGGCGATGGCAGTCGACAACGGCCTCGTTCCCGGTGTGGAAATTGGGCCTCTGATCAACGAAGCGGCGGTCGCCAAGGTCGAACGTCTTGTTGCAGCGGCCGTGGAGAGTGGTGCAAAGGTGGCGCTGGGCGGATCGCGACACGAGAAAGGCCGCACCTTCTACATGCCGACCATCCTGACTGACGTGACCGCGTCGATGGACATTTCCAGTGAAGAGATCTTCGGCCCGGTCGCCACGATCTTCCGCTTCCAGACCGAGGAAGAGGCGGTTGCGCTCGCCAACGATACGCCTTTCGGATTGGCCGCGTATTTTTATACCAAGGACATCCACCGTGTCTGGCGCGTGACGGAAGCGCTGGAGTACGGCATCGTCGGCGCCAACGAGGGCTTGATTTCAACCGAAGTCGCGCCGTTCGGCGGCATGAAGGAATCGGGTACTGGTCGAGAAGGTTCGAAATACGGCATCGACGAATACCTCGAGATCAAGTATCTCTGTCTCGGCGGTAATTGAACATGACGCCGGGGCGCTTGATGCGATTCGCGACCCCGGCTTAGTGATGGGACTTGATTTCGGCTTGCTTCATCGAGTCCCAACTTGATTGAGTAGCCATTCCTTGAATGCGACTACCGGCGCTGAAGTTTCGCGTTCTTTTCGATAAACAAGGTAATAGGCTAGTTCGCAGGTTTCGACTTCCGGAAATGGTTGAACGAGTCGGCCATCGGCAAGATCTCGTTCGACCAGAGAACTTCTTCCAAGTGCGACGCCATTTCCCGAGATTGCCGTTTGAATAGCCAAGGCGGAATCGTTGAACTGTAGTCCGCGGTCGCAATCGACAGCCTCGGCACCGCCAAATTTCTGAAGCCACGAGCGCCAGGTAGGGAATGCTCCAAAATCACTCATTGAAATATCATGAATGAGGCGATGATGTTTTAAATCAGTTGGGGATTTTAAGCGATGCTTGCCATCGAGTAGGGCTGGGCTGCAGACCGGGAAAAATTCATCTCGGAGCAAGAATGTGGAGACCATGTCTGTCCACGTTCCCGCACCATATCGAATACCGACGTCAATTCGGTCCGCCGTGAAATCGACGAGACGCCTGCTGCTATCTATGCGAAGGTCGTAATAAGGATGTTGCTTTTGAAAGGAATCGACCCGCAAAGTCAACCACTTATCTGCGAACGCTGGCGGTATCGTTATCGTGAAGATAATGCGGGACTTGCTCGCCCTCAATCTTTCTACTGCTGTAGACAATAGATCAAAGCCACTCTGCAGATCGGATAACGCAGTTCGCGCCGCATCCGTTAGCGTCAATCTGGACGGACCAGAGGTCGAGCGGTGAAATAGCTCGACCTCTAGGTGGCTCTCGAGCCCTCTGATTAATTGACCAACAGCCGCCGGGGTCACGTTGAGCTCCACGGCTGCGGTTTGATAGCTGAGATGGCGAGCTACTGCCTCAAAGGCACGCAACGCGTTCAGGTTGTTCGGTGCCCGCATTTTTCGGTAAGAGAGGATTTGAGTGCATAAACCAGATTGATAATAATACCTTATTTTATCAACTCCGGCCTAGCGCTCTACCAATCTCGAACTGATGCTGAAAAACTCAATTCAAATGCATCTGCTGGTCATTTGGATGCGGTGGTGTCGCAGTTTTCCAAGAGAAATGGAAGCATGCGCTCCAGGAGAAGGTCCGGAATTTCTTCCGGGATGAAATGTCCGCATGGTAGAGGGCCGCCCTCGACATGCGGTGCGAATTTTCGCCATTCATTCAACGCGTCGAAGTGATGATGGATTACATTGTTTTCGCCCCACAATGCGAGAAACGCGCATCGTATTTGCTTTCCTTGCTGCAACGCGTCGCGATCGTGATCAAGATCAATGGATATACTCGCTCGGTAGTCTTCACACATGCCGTGAGCCGTTTGAGGATTCGAGATGCAGCGAAGATATTCCGCGTAGGCTTCATCCGTGAATGGCGTCCGGCCGGCGCTGCCACTACACATGCTTTGATCTAGAAAGAGTTTTGGATCGGCACGGATGAGCGTTTCCGGAAAGGGTGCTGGTCGCACAAGCATGAACCAATGCCAATATGCGCGCGCAAACTCGAAGGATGTTTGTTCATACATCGAGAGGGTCGGTGCGATGTCAAGCGTTACGAGCCGGGTCACGACGTCCGGATGGTCGATCGCCATTCGTGCGGCCACACGACCGCCACGGTCGTGCCCGATAACCATGAAGGATTCGAAGCCGAGTGCACGCATGAGGCCGACTTGGTCCAGCGCCATGCGCCGCTTGGAATAGGTCGCGTGATCCTCCGAACCAACCGGCTTGCCGCTGTCGCCGTATCCTCTCAGGTCTGCAGCAACAACGGTGAAGTGCCGGGCAAGAAATGGCGTGATTTTGTGCCATATGACGTGCGTTTGCGGATGGCCGTGCAGCAACAGCAACGGCGGTCCGTCCCCGCCAATAATTGCATGGATCTCGGTGTTGTCAACGAATGTAGTCGCACTTTTAAACCCATCGAACATGGCTTTCTCTTCAGAAGTAAGGTTGCTTCAAACCTGACGTCGACCTTCCCATCGCGGGAATCAGTGACGCGACGTGCAAGGGCAACTGTCGCCGTGGTCAATGTCCTCGGCAAACTAGTAAATCTTTTTCACCCGAGAAGAAAAACTATTCGCGATAGTTTGCTTCGTGTGGTCGACACGTCCACTTGCTCTCGTGCGGGCCTGATGAAATCCGACGGCGTTGCTCGGTGGAGGCCTCGTGGTTCCGATGGCGTCAATGAAGCGCACGGCATGGATGTACTGGAAAATTCTGGACGCCAGTTGATCAAAGTTCTCGACACGAAACACGCGCTGGTCAGGGTTCTTCCGTGCTCAGTCGAAGGCGCCATGGGTGATCACAGGCCCCGGCTCGAGTTGAGCTGACCGCCGCAGATCCTGGTCAATCTACACGGATATCCACCGATCTGCAGGGGCTGGTCATCGCTCGCGCTGCGGCTCTGCGTAGGAAGGAATGCGAAATGAATGGATGTCGGGGCGGGTCAGTCGGCCGGACTGGCGTCCCCATCCGGCGTGCTGGCTTCCCAAAGCACTTCGAACAGGCTGGTCTGAAACGCCGTCATTTCGGCGCTTTGAATCGACAAGGCGTAATGCTCGGCCTTCGATGAAATGAAGGCCACCGTGTCGTCGTACAGGTAAGTCGTCACGCCGGCGTCGAACGCAGCGGGCGCGAAGCGCAACTCGCGGCGCTCGCGTTTCGAACTGCGCCACAAGTCGCGCATATCGGCCGGCCCGCAGCGGATCACGCGCAATGAAACACCCGATTTCACGCGCTTGGCCACGACACTCGCGATCGTTTCGTAGCCGGGCATCCGGAACAATTCGCTGTTCGACATGATCGCGCGCAATTCGCGCGAGCGGCAATCGAGCATTTCATCGAGCACCGCCTTGATGCCTTCGATGCCGGTGAAATACCGTACCTTGGGCTTGCCTCCCGCCGAGTTATGCATCGCGCGCAATTGCGGCAGCATTTCCTGCACGGCTTGCCGTTGCGCCTCTACGCGCCGTAGCAACATGATCGGATCCTGAGGAATCACGTAACTGCGCGCGCCTTTCTGAACGGTGGCAACAAGCCCCGTGGCGAGCAGGCGATCCATCACCTCGTAGGCATTCGTGCGGCCGATGCCGGCCTTTTGGGCGATCGCGGCAACCGTGGCTTCACCAAGCTCGAGCGAGGCGAGATAGAAGTCGGCTTTGTGCCCGTCAATGCCCGCCAACTGCAACATCTCCACAAGATTCATGCTTTTGCTCCTGGTAACCCGGTTGCCGATTTCTTGCGTGTCTGTGTGTGAGCGCCGGCCACTGCCGCCGTGCGCGTGCCTTCGTATTGCAACTCTCGGGTCGTGTCGAGAATGAAGCGTCGCAGCCACGCGTTCTGAGGATCGTCGTTGCGCGACGCCTTCCACACCATGAACACCCGAAATGCCGGCGTGGTGATGGGGACGGGGCTGACGGTAAGCCGCGCGATGCGCGCATAGGCGTGCGCGGCGAAGGTGGGCAGCGTGGCGATCGCGTCGCAATATACGAGCGAGGCCAGCGCGCCCGAGAAGTGCGTAAACGACGCGCTGACGCGGCGCGGAATGCCCTCGCTTTCCAGCAGGTCGTCGACGAAGCCGCGCCGGCCGTCGCGCGACACGCGCACGTGAGGATGCGCCAGATACTCATCGCGCGTGATCGGGCTCTTGATGTGAAGCCGCGGGCCGTCGTACAGGCACGAGTATGACGACGAGAACAGGATCTGCGATGAGTAGTGCGAACTGAGCGCCTTCGGCTCGGACACCAGCGCCAGATCCACCGCGTCGTCGGCCAGCGCCGATTTCCACAGCGTGCTGTTGGTTTGCAGGAACGCGAGGCTGATCGACAGATTGCGCGCGGCCCCTTCGTTGACGAGCATCGGCGAGACGCAGCTTTCGATATCGTCGGACAGCGCGATATTGAACACGCGAGCCGAGGTTTCCGCCGCGAACGGCGACTTGCCGTCGATCATCACCGCGATCGCGGCCAAGGCTTCGGTCACCTTGGGCGCCAGTTCGAGGGCCCGCCGGGTCGGGAGCATGCCACCCTCGCCGCGCACGAACAACTCGTCGCCGAAATTCTCGCGCAGCCGCCGCAGCGACGAACTGACCGCGCCCTGCGTCAGATTCAGGATCTCGGCCGCGCGCGTCACGCTGCGCTCGCTCATCACGCACTGAAACACCACCAGCAGGTTCAGGTCCAGGCGGCTGATATTAGCCACGTTAATCACGCTCATTTTTATCAATCGTTTGATTAAATCAAGCGCTCATTTAACACTGACGCCGGCACGTTATGCAACACCGCGTGCATCAAATCTATCGGGGCTGGAACGGGGATGAACAGAGGGGAATCGTATGACGAACACTGCTATCGCGATGCATGAGGAGGCGGGCGCCAACGAGCGCGTCGACTTGCGCAAACGCTCGCTTGCCGTGGGTATCGGCAATTTCATGGAATGGTTCGACTTCGCGATCTACGGCTATTTCGCGTCGATCATCGGCAAGACCTTCTTTCCGTCGAGCGCGCCCGGCATCTCGCTGCTCTCCGCGCTGGCGGTGTTCGCGGTGGGGTTCATCTCGCGGCCGCTCGGGGCGCTGGTGCTGGGGCCGATCGGCGATCGCCTCGGGCGCCGCGCGGTATTGATCGCGACCGTGTTCGGGATGGGCGTGTCGACCACGCTGATCGGGCTGCTTCCCGGCTATGCCACGCTCGGCCTGGCCGCGCCGACCTTGCTGGTGGTGCTGCGCTTCCTGCAAGGGATGATGGTGGGCGGCGAGTGGTCGAGCGCGGGCATCTACATCGTCGAGAGCGCACCGAGAGCGCGCCGCGCGCTCGCCGCGAGCGTCATCACGGGCACGGCCGCCGCCGCGTTCCTGATCGGCACGTTCATCGCCGCGCTGTTGTCGATGTGGTTGAGCGAG
>NZ_BAAILN010000009.1:0-3868 GCF_054589155.1 Burkholderia sp. 3C | reverse complement strand
CGCTGTTCGGTGTTTCGTTGTACTACTTCATCGCCTACGCGAACAACCATCTGACGCAGACGGTCGGGCTGTCGAAGACGGCATCGCTGTGGCTGTGCAGCGTGGCCCTGGTGCTCTACACGATCTTCCAGCCGCTGGTGGGCCGCCTCAGCGACCGGATCGGCCGGCGTCCGCTGGTGCTGGCTTCGGCGCTCGGCCTGACGGTGCTCGCCTATCCGATCTTCCTGCTGATGAATACCGGCAACTACCTCGCGATCCTGGCCGGCCTGATCGTGCTGGCGGCGCTGGTGGCGGTGACGGCGGTGATGGACGTGGTGTTGCTGGTGGAAGTGTTCCCGGCGTCGATCCGCTCGACCGGGGCCGCCGTCGGCCACAACCTCGCGCTGGCCGTGTTGGCCGGCCCCGGCCCGTTCGTGGCCGCCGCGCTGATCCGCTGGTCCGGCAACCCGAACATCCCGGCGTGGTACCTGGCCGGCATTTCATTCGTTTGCTTCGTCATCCTTTATTTCATGTTGCCGGAGACGAAGGAGCGGGACATCGCGCAAGGCTGATCTGAAGCCGTGCATGTTTGTCCCTATCACCAACCTTAAAGAAATTGGAGTTGCACGATGTTCAAAGCTGCTGTCGTACAAGCCGCATCCGTTCCGTTCGAGCCGATGAAGAGCGCGGAGAAGGCCGCCGGCCTGATTCGCGACGCCGCCCGCGAAGGCGCGACGCTCGCGGTGTTTCCTGAAGCGTTCCTGGGCGGCTATCCGAAAGGTGCGTCGTTCGGCACCCTGGTCGGCCGTCGCACCGATGGCGGCCGCGCGCACTTCCTGAAGTATCGGGAAGGCGCGGTGACGCTCGACGGCCCGGAATTGGCCTTGCTGGCCGACGTGTCGACCGAAACGGGCGTGCACGTGGTGATCGGCGTGATCGAGCGCTCGGGGCGCACGCTGTATTGCACCGGCGTGACGCTGGTGCCGGGCAAGGGCGTGGCCGGCTATCACCGCAAGCTGATGCCGACCGGAACCGAGCGGATCATCTGGGGTTTCGGCGATGGCTCGACCATCGCGCCGGTGGAGACGCAAATCGGCTCGATCGGCACGGTGATCTGTTGGGAGAACTACATGCCGGCGCTTCGCCAGGCCATGTATTCGCAAGGCACGGAGATCTATTGTGCGCCGACCGCGGACGACCGCGCGAGCTGGGCGCCGTCGATGATCCATATCGCGCTCGAAGGGCGCGTTCACGTGCTGAGCGCCTGCCAGGCGATTCGTCTGGACGAATACCCGGCGTTCTTCCGCGACGATTTCCATCTCGAAGCGGGCGAAGCCGATTACATCATGCACGGCGGCAGCATGATCGTCGATCCGCTGGGCAAGGTGCTGGCCGGGCCGGTGTTCGATACGGAAACGATTCTCTACGCTGAAATCGATACCGCCGTGGGCCGTGCCAGCAACCTCGATTTCGACGTGGTCGGCCATTACTCGCGCCCCGACATTTTCAAGCTGAGCGTGAATACCGCACCGATGGCGCCGGTGACGTTCTCGGCCGAGTAAGCGGTTCCGCGTTGTGACGCGGAGAACGCGGTGTGCTGCCTGCGCACCGCGTTTTTTTATTTTTGGCTCGTCAGGACAATTTTCGTTCGATTCGATAGTACAAAAAAATACTATAAAAAACATGAGACTAAATCGAAATCGATAGACCGGGTGCGAAGTTGTACGACAAGGCGAACGCGCGCGAATACGATGGTTCGGTCTGAGCGGCCGAGCTTGTTTGCAATCCATGGCCGCTGCAGCTTTCCAGTCGATTTCAGAGGCGTTACCCCGAAGCGTGCCGCGTTGCCGGGGGACATGGAGCGAACCAATGAGCTTTCATATCGAGTACGAACGGACGGTGCCCGAGCGGCGCCGTGATGGTTTCCGCCCGGACAAACCGAAGTTTTCGGTGCGATGGGAGATGCCGGTCACGGCCGTCATTTCCGACTACATGGCGGTGCAGCACGGCGGGGCCGATGCCACGGTCGAACGCGCGTTCTTCGAGCGCGCTCGCGCCGGCTTCGACGAACCGTGGGGGCCGGACTGCCACGAAGAACTGCGCCACAGCGGCGCAAATGGCCTGACCGATTCGGTGGTGGTGGCTTACTGGACCGACGTGACGCGTCATGCGATGTGGAAGCGAACCAGTGCGTTCAACGCATGGTGGAACGCTTCGGACCGCGAACAGGATGGCGTCGGGTATTGGCGCGAGACGGTCAGCGTACCGTACGATCGTTTCGAGACGATCTTCTCGGAGCCGTATTACCGCGTCGGCGTGGGCCGCACGGCACGCAGCGAACTGGCGGAAACCTACACCGCCGGATACTTCGGGGCGATGCGCGATCGCTTGCCGATTTCGGCTATCGACGGCCTCGAATCGCCCTATGGCGACGACGTGCCGGAAGAACGTCACGCGGCATTGCGCTCGCGGCGGGTTCGCATCGATCTGCCGCCCAACGTCGTCAGCATCCGGTCGGGGCAGTACTGGCAAAAGGCGGAGGGCGAGCAACTCGACGACTACTACGACAACCTGCAGCCGAAGCTCGAAGCCGGGATGCAGCATCTGGTCGAGCATCCCGACACATCGGGGTGCCTGTTGTTGCGGCCGCTTGTCAATCTCGACAAGCAGGGTGAGCCGCTGCGCGAAACCTCGAAGCACGGCTATTTTCTGTCGCTTGGGCATCTCGAGCGATGGTCCGAATCCCATCAGACCCACCTCGACATCTTCCGGCACGCCCTCGCGATGCGCCGGAAGTACGGCGCCGAACGCTCGGTCGTGACCTGGCATGAAGTGTTCGTGCTCAGTACCACGCCCGCGTTCGAATACCTGAACTGCCACGTCGAGACGGGGCTGCTGAAGTTTGCCCACCTGTGGGGCTCGGCAGCCTCTTCCATTTAGCGCCACGACCGCACACCATTTGCTATGTCAAATTCCAAAAAAGATTGGCCGGCGCAGCCGATTCGGCTCTATGCGATGACTTATTCCGGCCACAGCCATCGCGTGCAGCTTTACATGTCGATCCTCGGCTTGCCGTACGAAAAAATCGACGTGGAGCCGAAGCGGTTTCCGCAGAGCGCGTTGCTCGACCCGAGCTTTCACGATCGCAACCCGTTCCTGCTAGTGCCCGTCATCGTCGATGGCGATGTGACCTTGTACGAATCGACGGCAATCCTGACGTACTTGGCCCGCCGCTACGGCGACGCGGGCTGGCTGCCCGACGATCCGATCGAGGCGGCCGCGGTGCAGCAGTGGTTTTCGTTCTGCGCCGGTCCGATCGCCTACGGGCCGTGCGCGGTGCGCCGCCTCGTTGTGTACGATGAAGAGCTGGTGCCGATGGCGACCGGGCTGCGGATCACGACCGAGTTCTTCGATACGATCGAGCCGATGTTTGCCGAGCATGATTATGCAGTCGGCAACCGGCCCACGTTGGCCGACCTTGCTGCTTATGCTTACATCGCGCACGTGCCGGAAGGCGGGTATTCGCTCGACCCTTACCCGAACATTCAGCGCTGGCTGGCACGGATCGAAGCATTGCCCGGGTTCGTCCCGATGCCCGATGCACCGAATGCCGTGAACCGGAAGTTCGGTGGCGTCGAAGCAAGCCCGTCGCTGCCGGTCGTGAATTGACGATGTCTCCGGGCCGCCGCTTCGTGTCGAACGGGCGTGCGGCCTTCATTCAACCAGAAGGAACACCCCACCATGTCCAACCCTGCGCTTACCTGCGGCATCGACCATCTCGGCCTGGCGGTTCGGGATCTCGCCTCGACCCGGCAATTCTTTGAACAATGCCTCGGCTGGAAAGTCGTCGGCGAGCGGCCTGAATACCCGGCGGCCTTCGTGTCGGACG
>NZ_BAAILN010000008.1:0-258 GCF_054589155.1 Burkholderia sp. 3C | reverse complement strand
CGAGCATGTCGGCGTTGAGCTTCGAATTCGCGCGGTTGTAGATGATCACGCCGATATCGGGCACGGCCTTGCACACTTCTTCCGCGTGCAGCGCAATGCCGTCCTGCGACGCTTCGGTCAGGTAATGCGGCATCAGCAGGATGCCGTTCGCGCCGAGGCGCCGGGCTTCCTTCGCGTACTCGATCGCCACGCGCGTCGGGCCGCCGGCGCCGGCCAGGATCGGCACCTTGCCCTTGCAGGTTTCCGTGGCAGTGCGAA
>NZ_BAAILN010000007.1:0-303 GCF_054589155.1 Burkholderia sp. 3C | reverse complement strand
GCTTCCTTCGCGTACTCGATCGCCACGCGCGTCGGGCCGCCGGCGCCGGCCAGGATCGGCACCTTGCCCTTGCAGGTTTCCGTGGCAGTGCGAACCACATTCGAATAGTCGGCTTGCGTCAGCGAGAAGAATTCACCCGTGCCGCCGGCCACGAACAGTGCCGAGGCGCCGTACGGGGCAAGCCATTCGAGGCGTTCAATGAACGTATCGGCGCGGAAATTGCCTTGCGCGTCGAAATCGGTAACGGGGAAAGACAGCAGCCCTTCGGAGATGATCTGCTTCAGTTCTTGCGGCGTGGTCATG
>NZ_BAAILN010000006.1:0-29497 GCF_054589155.1 Burkholderia sp. 3C | reverse complement strand
CGATCGAACTGCCGAAGGACAAGGAAATGGTCATGCCGGGCGACAACGTGTCGATCACGGTGAAGCTGATCGCTCCGATCGCCATGGAAGAAGGCCTGCGCTTCGCAATCCGCGAAGGCGGCCGTACCGTCGGCGCCGGCGTCGTTGCAAAGATCCTCGCCTAAGCCAGTTAGTCGTTGATCAATCGCTTTGGGGCTGGAATTGTCCAGCCTCATTGATACAGGGGCATAGCTCAACTGGCAGAGCGTCGGTCTCCAAAACCGAAGGTTGGGGGTTCGATTCCCTCTGCCCCTGCCAAATCGCCACGTTCATACGTGGCATTTGTTTTAAGGTGTTATGGCGAATCCATCCGTCGAAACTGTAAATACCTCCGGCGATAAGCTGATGCTGGGCCTGGGCGTATTGTTGGTCTTGGCCGGATTTGCGGGCTTCTTCCTGCTTGGCGGCAAGGAGTGGTACATCCGCGGCGTCGCACTGGCAGTAGGAGTCATCGCTGGTGTCGCAGTCGCCCTGATGTCGCTTCCGGGCAAGAATTTCATCGCCTTCGCTAAAGATTCCTACCGGGAAGTGCGCAAGGTCGTTTGGCCGACGCGCAAGGAAGCCACACAAACCACGCTGGTCGTGTTCGGGTTTGTGCTGATCATGGCACTCTTCCTTTGGCTTAGCGATAAGTCGATCGAATGGGTAATTTTCTCGGCCATTCTGGGATGGAAATGATATGAGTGATACTCCGGCATCCCCGAGCGGAAAACGTTGGTACGTCGTGCACGCCTACTCCGGCATGGAGAAGAGCGTGCAGCGCGCGCTTCAAGAGCGTGTCGACCGTGCCGGCATGCAAGACAAGTTTGGCCAGATCCTGGTGCCGACCGAAGAGGTCGTCGAAGTCCGGGGTGGTCACAAGGCAGTGACAGAGCGTCGTTTCTTCCCCGGCTATGTGCTGGTGGAAATGGAGATGACGGATGAAACGTGGCACCTCGTCAAGAACACGGCGAAGGTGACCGGTTTTGTCGGTGGTGCACGTAACCGCCCGAGCCCGATTTCCCCGCGCGAAGTCGAAAAGATCATGTCGCAGATGCAGGAAGGCGTGGAAAAGCCGCGCCCGAAGACCCTGTTCGAAGTCGGCGAGATGGTCCGGGTCAAGGAAGGCCCGTTCACCGACTTCAACGGCACTGTCGAAGAAGTGAACTACGAGAAATCGAGAGTGCGCGTGTCGGTCACGATTTTCGGTCGTGCAACGCCGGTCGAGCTCGAGTTCGGTCAGGTCGAAAAAGTTTGAGTTTCAAGTGGGCGGCCTTCGGGCTGCCCACCGTCGCGATTACGGTCCGCATCATTGGCCGTTGAGGAGCGCCAGTAGTCCGCACGGACGAACCCGCGTTATCACTCACCGGACGCCAGCCTGGCGTTCCAACGAGGTTTTCAAATGGCAAAGAAGATTATCGGCTTTATCAAGCTGCAGATCCCTGCAGGTAAAGCCAACCCGTCGCCGCCGGTCGGTCCGGCGCTGGGCCAACGCGGCCTGAACATCATGGAGTTCTGCAAGTCGTTCAACGCGCAGACCCAAGGCATGGAACCGGGTCTGCCGGTTCCGGTCGTGATCACGGCATTCGCGGACAAGAGCTTCACGTTCGTGATGAAGACGCCGCCGGCGACCGTCCTGATCAAGAAGGCAGCGAAGATCGACAAGGGTTCGGCCAAGCCGCACACCGACAAAGTCGGTTCGATCACGCGCGCTCAAGCTGAAGAAATCGCAAAGACCAAGATGCCTGACCTCACGGCAGCGGATCTGGACGCAGCAGTTCGCACCATCGCAGGCAGCGCACGCTCGATGGGCATCACCGTGGAGGGCGTGTAAATGGCCAAGATCTCGAAGCGCCGTCAGGCATTTGCCGCTAAGGTCGACCGTGAAAAGCTGTACGCGATCGAAGACGCACTGGCACTCGTGAAGGAATGCGCGAGCGCGAAGTTCAACGAATCGATCGACGTGGCAGTCCAGCTCGGCATCGACGCGAAGAAGTCGGACCAAGTGGTCCGCGGTTCGGTCGTGCTGCCGGCAGGTACCGGCAAGTCGGTGCGTGTCGCCGTGTTTGCTCAAGGCGAAAAGGCTGAGCAAGCACGTGCCGCCGGCGCTGAAATCGTCGGTATGGAAGACCTGGCAGAGCAGATCAAGGCCGGCCAGATGGATTTCGACATCGTGATCGCTTCGCCGGACACGATGCGTATCGTCGGTACGCTCGGCCAGATCCTTGGCCCGCGCGGCCTGATGCCGAACCCGAAGGTCGGTACGGTTACACCGGACGTCGCCACCGCAGTGAAGAACGCGAAGGCGGGTCAGGTCCAGTTCCGTGTGGACAAGGGCGGTATCATCCACGCAACGATCGGCCGTGCGTCGTTCGAATCGGCAGCACTGCGCAGCAACCTGTCGGCGCTGATCGAAGCGCTGCAAAAGGCCAAGCCGGCGACCAGCAAGGGTGTGTACCTGCGCAAGGTCGCTCTGTCGAGCACGATGGGCGTCGGCGTTCGCGTCGACCAAGGCTCGATCGCAGCGCAGCAGTAATCGAAGTATTTGGGTCGCTTCGCGGGTGCGAGGCGGCCTGACAAGGGCTTTGGGCGGTTGCCCGGCGCGTGAGCGTCAGGTGACCGGTTATCAAAGACCGTTGGTGGGAGGCAGCAGTCAGGCATCCCTTAATTCAAGCCAACGCAGATGGCGAACCCGAACAAGTTTTGTAGTGGTGAAGCCGATGGTGCGGAGCGATCCGGGCCGGCGGCGGAAATACTCCTGACGACTCGGACGCCGTTGTTGAACGAGGTACGAAAGGCTCGCGCCGATCGTATCGTTTCTGGAGGCTGACCGTGCCGCTTAATAGAGAAGACAAGCAAGCCGTCGTGGCTGAGGTTTCCGCGCAAGTCGCGAAGGCCCAGACCGTTGTGCTGGCTGAGTATCGTGGAATTGCGGTTGGCGATCTGACCAAGCTGCGCGCGCAAGCGCGTGAAAAGCAGGTGTACCTGCGCGTGCTGAAGAACACCCTGGCACGCCGCGCAGTTGAAGGTACGCCGTTTGCTCCGCTGGCAGAGCAGATGACTGGCCCGTTGATCTACGGCATCTCGGAAGATGCAATTGCTGCTGCGAAGGTCGTGAACGACTTCGCCAAGAGCAATGACAAGTTGGTCATCAAGGCTGGTTCGTTCGATGGCAAGGTGATGGACAAGGCCGCTGTGCAAGCGCTGGCCACCATCCCGAGCCGCGAAGAACTGCTCTCGAAGCTGCTGTTCGTCATGCAGTCGCCTGTTGCTGGCTTTGCGCGTGCCCTGGCCGCGCTGGCAGAAAAGAAGCAGGCCGAAGCTGCATAACGTCCGCGTCACAGATCGCTGGCTGTATTCGCATTCAATTTAGGAGTATTTCACATGGCAATCGCAAAAGAAGACATCCTGGCAGCAGTCGAAGGCATGACTGTTCTGGAACTGAACGAGCTGGTCAAGGCGTTCGAAGAGAAGTTTGGCGTGTCGGCAGCTGCAGTGGCAGTCGCAGGCCCGGCAGGCGGCGCAGCTGCTGCAGTCGAAGAGAAGACCGAGTTCTCGGTTATCCTGGCTGAAGTGGGCGCCAACAAGGTTTCCGTGATTAAGGCTGTTCGCGAACTGACGGGCCTGGGCCTGAAGGAAGCGAAGGACCTGGTCGACGGCGCACCGAAGCCGGTCAAGGAAGGCGTTGACAAGGCTGCTGCTGACGAAGCTAAGAAGAAGCTGGAAGAAGCAGGCGCAAAGGTCGAAATCAAGTAAGTTTCGATTTGCTGCGCGAAGGCTGGCGGTTTTATACCGCCGGCCTTTTTGTGCTTTGTGGGGACGGTGTTTTGACACTCAATTTCTGTGTCAAGATGGATGGCCCCAGAAGTCAAAGAAAACCGCCGTTACGACATGAGATGCGTGACAGCCGGCGATTTTCTTTGTCTTCTGAAGCGACTGCAGAAGGCAAGTTTGGTCGGGTAGCGGGCAACACAGGCATCCGCTGCCGTCAGCCAGCGGTTGGTAGCGGCCAACCACCAAGCTTCTAGGCTCGAGCCGCCGCACGGCATTCGAGTCTCAGTCGGTGAACACTCGGGTTTGACACGTCCAGGTATCCCGCCTCGATAGCGCCCGTCGTGATTCGGAGATCGTATGCAATATTCCTTCACCGAGAAGAAGCGTATTCGCAAGAGTTTCGCGAAACGCTCCATCGTTCACCAAGTTCCTTTCCTGCTGGCTACTCAGCTTGAATCATTCAGCACGTTTCTGCAAGCCGAAGTGTCTGCAGCACAACGCAAGTCTGAAGGTCTGCAGGCTGCCTTTACGTCGGTCTTTCCGATCGTTTCCCACAACGGTTTCGCACGTCTCGAATTCGTGAGCTATGCGTTGTCGTCGCCGGCATTCAACATCAAGGAATGTCAGCAACGTGGTCTCACCTATTGTTCGGCCCTGCGCGCGAAGGTTCGCCTCGTGCTGCTCGACAAGGAATCGCCGAACAAGCCCGTCGTCAAGGAAGTGAAGGAGCAGGAAGTGTACATGGGCGAAATTCCGCTCATGACGCCGACCGGCTCGTTCGTCATCAACGGTACCGAGCGCGTGATCGTCTCGCAGCTCCACCGTTCGCCCGGCGTGTTCTTCGAACACGACAAGGGCAAGACCCACAGCTCGGGCAAGCTGCTGTTCTCGGCACGGATCATTCCGTACCGCGGCTCGTGGCTCGACTTCGAATTCGACCCGAAGGACATCCTGTACTTCCGCGTCGACCGCCGCCGCAAGATGCCGGTGTCGATCCTGCTGAAGGCCATCGGCCTGACGCCGGAACAGATCCTCGCGAACTTCTTCGTGTTCGACAACTTCACGCTGATGGCCGAAGGCGCACAGATGGAGTTCGTGCCGGAGCGTCTGCGCGGTGAAGTCGCGCGCTTCGACATCTCGGATCGGGAAGGCAAGGTCATCGTCCAGAAGGACAAGCGGATCAACGCGAAGCACATTCGCGATCTCGAAGCCGCCAAGACCACCTTCATCTCGGTGCCGGAAGACTATCTGATCGGCCGCGTGCTGGCGAAGAACGTCGTTGACGGCGATACCGGTGAAGTCATCGCGAACGCGAACGACGAGATCACCGAAACCGTGCTGGACAAGCTGCGCGACGCGAAGATCAAGGACATCCAGACGATCTACACGAACGATCTGGATCAAGGTCCGTACATCTCGTCGACGCTGCGTGTCGACGAAACGGCTGACAGAACGGCCGCGCGTATCGCGATCTACCGCATGATGCGTCCGGGTGAGCCGCCGACGGAAGAAGCCGTCGAGGCGCTGTTCAACCGTCTGTTCTACAGCGAAGACGCCTACGACCTGTCGAAGGTCGGCCGCATGAAGTTCAACCGCCGTGTCGGCCGCGACGAAATCGTCGGCCCGATGACGCTGCTGGACGACGACATCCTCGCGACGATCAAGATCCTGGTCGAGCTGCGCAACGGCAAGGGCGAAGTGGACGATATCGACCACTTGGGCAACCGTCGCGTGCGTTGCGTCGGCGAACTGGCGGAAAACCAGTTCCGCGCCGGTCTCGTGCGTGTCGAACGCGCCGTCAAGGAACGCCTCGGCCAGGCCGAAAGCGAAAACCTGATGCCGCACGACCTGATCAACTCGAAGCCGATTTCGTCGGCGATCCGCGAGTTCTTCGGTTCGTCGCAGCTGTCGCAGTTCATGGACCAGACCAACCCGCTGTCGGAAATCACCCACAAGCGCCGTGTTTCCGCACTGGGCCCGGGCGGTTTGACGCGTGAGCGCGCAGGCTTCGAAGTTCGTGACGTGCACCCGACCCACTATGGCCGTGTGTGCCCGATCGAAACGCCGGAAGGTCCGAACATCGGCCTGATCAACTCGCTGGCGCTGTATGCCCACCTGAACGAATACGGCTTCCTCGAGACGCCGTACCGCAAGGTGACGGACAGCAAGGTGACCGACCAGATCGATTACCTGTCGGCGATCGAAGAAGGCCGTTACGTGATCGCGCAGGCGAACGCATCGGTGGACGAAGTGTCGGGCGAACTGACCGACGAACTCGTCTCGGCGCGTGAAGCCGGCGAAACCATGATGGTCACGCCGGACCGCATCCAGTACATGGACGTGGCGCCGTCGCAGATCGTCTCGGTGGCGGCCTCGCTGATTCCGTTCCTCGAACACGATGACGCGAACCGTGCACTGATGGGTTCGAACATGCAGCGTCAGGCCGTGCCGTGTCTGCGTCCGGAAAAGCCGGTCGTCGGTACGGGCATCGAGCGTACCTGCGCGGTCGACTCGGGCACGACGGTTCAGGCCGAACGCGGCGGTGTGGTCGACTACGTCGACGCGGGCCGTATCGTGATTCGCGTGAACGACGACGAAGCGGTGGCCGGTGAGGTCGGTGTCGACATCTACAACCTCATCAAGTACACGCGTTCGAACCAGAACACGAACATCAACCAGCGTCCGATCGTGAAGATGGGCGACAAGGTTGCGCGCGGCGACGTGGTGGCCGATGGCGCCTCCACCGATCTGGGCGAGCTCGCGCTCGGCCAGAACATGCTGATCGCGTTCATGCCGTGGAACGGCTACAACTTCGAGGATTCGATCCTGATCTCGGAGAAGGTCGTGGCGGACGATCGCTACACGTCGATCCACATCGAAGAGCTGAACGTGGTCGCTCGCGACACGAAGCTCGGACCTGAGGAAATCACGCGCGACATCTCGAACCTGGCGGAAGTCCAGCTGGGTCGTCTCGACGAATCGGGCATCGTCTACATCGGCGCGGAAGTCGAAGCGGGCGACGTGCTGGTCGGCAAGGTCACGCCGAAGGGCGAAACCCAGCTGACGCCGGAAGAAAAGCTGCTGCGCGCGATCTTCGGCGAGAAGGCTTCGGACGTGAAGGATACGTCGCTGCGCGTGCCGTCGGGCATGAGCGGCACGGTGATCGACGTGCAGGTGTTCACGCGCGAAGGCATCGTGCGCGACAAGCGTGCGCAACAGATCATCGACGACGAACTGAAGCGCTATCGCCTCGACCTGAACGACCAGCTGCGCATCGTGGAAGGCGACGCGTTCCAGCGTCTGGCACGGATGCTCGACGGCAAGGTCGCCAACGGCGGCCCGAAGAAGCTCGTCAAGGGCACCAAGCTCGACCAGGCCTACCTGTCGGATCTCGACCACTATCACTGGTTCGATATTCGTCTGGCCGACGAGGAAGCGGCGGCACAGCTCGAAGCGATCAAGAACTCGATCGAAGAAAAGCGCCACCAGTTCGACCTCGCGTTCGAAGAGAAGCGCAAGAAGCTCACGCAAGGCGACGAACTGCAGCCTGGCGTGCTGAAGATGGTCAAGGTGTACCTGGCGGTCAAGCGTCGCCTGCAGCCTGGCGACAAGATGGCAGGTCGTCACGGCAACAAGGGTGTGGTCTCGAAGATCGTGCCGGTGGAAGACATGCCGTACATGGCGGACGGTCGTCCGGCAGACGTCGTGCTGAACCCGCTGGGCGTGCCGTCGCGGATGAACGTGGGTCAGGTGCTCGAAGTGCATCTGGGCTGGGCCGCGAAGGGTCTCGGCTGGCGAATCGGCGAAATGCTGGCGCGTCAGGCGAAGATCGAAGAACTGCGTGTGTTCCTGACCAAGATCTACAACGAGTCGGGCCGCGCGGAAGACCTCGAAAGCTTCAGCGACGACGAAATCGTCGAACTGGCGAAGAACCTGCGCGAAGGCGTGCCGTTCGCCACGCCGGTGTTCGACGGTGCGACCGAAGAAGAAATGTCGAAGATGCTCGATCTGGCATACCCGGACGACATCGCGCAGAACCTCGGCATGACGCCTTCGAAGAACCAGGTGCGCCTGTACGACGGCCGCACGGGCGAGGCATTCGAGCGGACCGTGACGGTCGGCTACATGCATTACCTGAAGCTGCACCACTTGGTCGACGACAAGATGCACGCGCGTTCGACCGGCCCGTACTCGCTCGTCACGCAGCAGCCGCTGGGTGGTAAGGCGCAGTTCGGTGGCCAGCGCTTCGGTGAAATGGAAGTGTGGGCACTCGAAGCCTACGGCGCGTCGTACGTGCTGCAGGAAATGCTGACGGTGAAGTCGGACGACGTGAACGGCCGGACGAAGGTGTACGAAAACCTCGTCAAGGGCGACCACGTGATCGACGCGGGCATGCCGGAATCCTTCAACGTGTTGGTGAAGGAAATCCGCTCGCTCGGTATCGACATCGACCTCGACCGCAACTAATCGGACTACGGAGAGAAAGCAATGAAAGCTCTGCTCGATCTATTCAAGCAAGTCCAACAGGAAGAAGTTTTCGACGCGATCAAGATCGGTCTGGCTTCGCCGGACAAGATCCGTTCGTGGTCGTTCGGCGAGGTCAAGAAGCCGGAAACGATCAACTACCGCACGTTCAAGCCGGAGCGGGATGGTCTGTTCTGCGCGAAGATCTTCGGGCCGATCCGCGACTACGAATGCCTGTGCGGCAAGTACAAGCGTCTGAAGCACCGCGGCGTGATCTGCGAGAAGTGCGGCGTCGAAGTGACGCTGGCCAAGGTGCGTCGCGAACGCATGGGCCACATCGAACTGGCCTCGCCGGTCGCGCACATCTGGTTCCTGAAGTCGCTGCCGTCGCGTCTGGGCATGGTGCTCGACATGACGCTGCGCGACATCGAACGCGTGCTGTACTTCGAAGCCTACGTGGTCATCGAACCGGGCATGACGCCGCTGAAGGCGCGGCAGATCATGACCGAAGAGGATTACTACAACAAGGTCGAGGAATACGGTGACGAATTCCGCGCCGAGATGGGCGCGGAAGGCGTGCGCGAACTGCTGCGCGCGATCAACATCGACGAACAGGTCGAGACGCTGCGCACCGAGCTGAAGAACACCGGCTCGGAAGCGAAGATCAAGAAGTACGCGAAGCGCCTGAAGGTGCTCGAGGCATTCCAGCGTTCGGGCATCAAGCCCGAGTGGATGATTCTCGAAGTGCTGCCGGTGCTGCCGCCGGAACTGCGTCCGCTGGTGCCGCTGGACGGCGGCCGTTTCGCGACGTCGGACCTGAACGATCTGTATCGCCGCGTGATCAACCGGAACAACCGTCTGAAGCGTCTGCTCGAGCTGAAGGCGCCGGAGATCATCGTCCGCAACGAAAAGCGGATGCTGCAGGAAGCCGTCGATTCGCTGCTCGACAACGGTCGCCGCGGCAAGGCGATGACGGGCGCCAACAAGCGTCCGCTGAAGTCGCTCGCCGACATGATCAAGGGCAAGGGCGGCCGGTTCCGTCAGAACTTGCTGGGCAAGCGCGTCGACTACTCGGGCCGTTCGGTCATCGTGGTCGGCCCGACGCTGAAGCTGCACCAGTGCGGTCTGCCGAAGCTGATGGCGCTCGAACTGTTCAAGCCGTTCATCTTCAACAAGCTCGAAGTGATGGGTGTCGCTACCACCATCAAGGCTGCGAAGAAGGAAGTCGAGAACCAGACGGCGGTGGTGTGGGACATCCTCGAAGAGGTGATCCGCGAACACCCGGTGATGCTGAACCGCGCGCCGACGCTGCACCGTCTGGGCATCCAGGCGTTCGAGCCGGTGCTGATCGAAGGCAAGGCAATCCAGCTGCACCCGCTCGTCTGCGCGGCGTTCAACGCCGACTTCGACGGTGACCAGATGGCCGTGCACGTGCCGCTGTCGCTCGAAGCGCAGATGGAAGCGCGCACGCTGATGCTGGCGTCGAACAACGTCCTGTTCCCGGCCAACGGCGATCCGTCGATCGTGCCGTCGCAGGATATCGTGCTCGGCCTGTATTACGCGACGCGTGAAGCCGTCAACGCCAAGGGCGAAGGCATGACCTTCACGGGCGTGTCGGAAGCGCTGCTGGCGTACGAGAACAAGGAAGTCGAGCTGGCTTCGCGCGTGAACGTGCGGATCACGGAAATGGTCCACAACGAGGACAAGTCGGAAGGCGCACCGCAGTTCGTGCCGAAGATCTCGTTGTACGCCACCACCGTCGGCCGCGCGATCCTGTCGGAAATCCTGCCGGCCGGCCTGCCGTTCTCGGTGCTGAACAAGCCGCTGAAGAAGAAGGAAATCTCGCGACTGATCAACACCGCGTTCCGCAAGTGCGGCCTGCGCGCGACCGTCGTGTTCGCCGATCAACTGATGCAATCGGGCTTCCGTCTCGCGACGCGCGCCGGCATCTCGATCTGCGTGGACGACATGCTCGTGCCGACGCAGAAGGAAGTGATCGTCGGTGACGCCGCGAAGAAGGTGAAGGAATACGACCGTCAGTACATGTCGGGTCTCGTCACCGCGCAGGAACGCTACAACAACGTGGTCGACATCTGGTCGGCGACGTCGGAAGCGGTCGGCAAGGCGATGATGGAGCAGCTCTCGACGGAGCCGGTGGTCGATCGCGACGGCAAGGAAACGCGCCAGGAATCGTTCAACTCGATCTACATGATGGCCGACTCGGGCGCGCGGGGTTCCGCGGTGCAGATTCGTCAGCTGGCCGGTATGCGTGGCCTGATGGCGAAGCCGGACGGCTCGATCATCGAGACGCCGATCACGGCGAACTTCCGCGAAGGCCTGAACGTGTTGCAGTACTTCATCTCGACCCACGGTGCACGTAAGGGTCTGGCTGATACGGCACTGAAGACGGCAAACTCGGGTTACCTGACGCGTCGTCTGGTCGACGTCACGCAGGATCTGGTGGTGGTCGAGAACGACTGCGGCACGTCGAACGGCGTGGCGATGAAGGCGCTCGTGGAAGGCGGTGAAGTGGTCGAAGCGCTGCGCGACCGGATTCTCGGCCGCGTCGCGGTGGCTGACGTCGTCAACCCGGAAACGCAGGAAACGCTGTACGAGAACGGCACGCTGCTCGATGAAACGGCGGTCGAGGAAATCGAACGCCTCGGCATCGACGAAGTGCGCGTGCGCACGCCGCTGACCTGCGAAACGCGTTACGGCCTGTGCGCAGCCTGCTACGGCCGCGACCTGGGTCGCGGCTCGGCGGTGAACGTCGGCGAAGCGGTCGGCGTGATCGCGGCGCAGTCGATCGGCGAACCGGGCACCCAGCTGACCATGCGTACGTTCCACATCGGTGGTGCGGCATCGCGTGCGGCAGTCGCGTCGTCGGTCGAAGCGAAGAGCAACGGTACGGTCCGCTTCACGGCGACCATGCGTTACGTCACCAACGCGAAGGGCGAGCAGATCGTCATTTCGCGTTCGGGCGAAGCCATGATCACCGACGATCTGGGCCGCGAGCGTGAACGTCACAAGATCCCGTACGGCGCGACGCTGCTGCGTCTCGACGGCGACGTGATCAAGGCCGGCACGCAACTGGCCACGTGGGACCCGCTGACGCGTCCGATCATCACCGAGTACGGCGGTACGGTGAAGTTCGAAAACGTCGAGGAAGGCGTGACGGTCGCCAAGCAGATCGACGACGTGACGGGCCTCTCGACGCTGGTCGTGATCGACGTGAAGCGCCGCGGTTCGCAAGCGGCGAAGAGCGTGCGTCCGCAGGTCAAGCTGCTCGACGCGGCTGGCGAGGAAGTGAAGATCCCGAACACCGAGCACTCGGTGCAGATCGGCTTCCAGGTCGGCGCGCTGATCACGGTGAAGGATGGCCAGCAGGTGCAGGTGGGTGAAGTGCTCGCACGTATCCCGACCGAAGCGCAGAAAACGCGTGACATTACCGGCGGTCTGCCGCGTGTCGCGGAACTGTTCGAAGCGCGTTCGCCGAAGGACGCCGGCATTCTGGCGGAAGTCACCGGCACGACGTCGTTCGGCAAGGACACGAAGGGCAAGCAGCGTCTCGTCATCACGGATCTCGAAGGCAATCAGCACGAGTTCCTGATCGCGAAGGAAAAGCAGGTGCTGGTCCACGATGCTCAGGTCGTCAACAAGGGCGAAATGATCGTGGACGGCCCGGCCGATCCGCACGACATCCTGCGTCTGCAGGGTATCGAGGCGCTGTCGCGCTACATCGTCGACGAAGTGCAGGACGTGTACCGTCTGCAGGGTGTGAAGATCAACGACAAGCACATCGAGGTGATCGTTCGCCAGATGCTGCGTCGTGTGCAGATCACCGACAACGGCGATACGCGCTTCATCCTGGGTGAACAGGTCGAGCGTTCGGACATGCTGGACGAAAACGATCGCATGATCGCGGAAGGCAAGCGTCCGGCGTCGTACGACAACATCCTGCTGGGTATCACGAAGGCGTCGCTGTCGACGGATTCGTTCATCTCGGCGGCATCGTTCCAGGAAACGACGCGCGTGCTGACGGAAGCGGCGATCATGGGCAAGCGCGACGATCTGCGTGGCCTGAAGGAAAACGTGATCGTCGGTCGTCTGATCCCGGCCGGTACCGGTCTTGCGTTCCACAAGGCGCGCAAGAACAAGGAAGTGTCGGATCGCGAGCGTTTCGATCAGATCGCGGCGGAAGAAGCCTTCGACTTCGGCATCCCGGAAACCCCGGCTGCCGAAACGCCCGACGCAGTCGAGTCGCAGCAGCACCCGAGCGCGGAGTAAGCGGGAGCGGCGCCAAGCCGCTTTCGATGGTCCGCCCATCAGAACCGCCCGGTTTCGACCGGGCGGTTTTTTTTCGTCCGTCGCTTTTGCAACGCGGCCCTGACTATTTCGCGCCGAGCCGCTCCGCGAACGAATAACGCCGCATATGGCGCTCCATGCTTTCGAGAAACGCGAGATCGGCCGCGTTCATCTTGCGTTCGCGCTGCCACAGCAGGAACACGTCCACGTCGACCAGCCCCTCGTCGGGCGGCAGCCGCCAGAGCCGTTGCTGGGCCAGGTCGTCGCGCACGATGTGCTCGGGCAGGCAGCCGATGCCGTAGCCCGCGAAGATCAGCCGGCGCACTTCGTCGAGGCTCGGCGAGGATGCGACGATGCGGCCCGTGAAGCCCTTCTGGTCGCGGAACACCGTGAGCGGCGAGAGGCTGTCGCCGAGCTGATCGCTCGTAAACGACACGAAGTTCTCGGCGAGCAGGTCGTTCATCGTCAGTTGCGACTTGCCGAACAGGCGGTGGTGGCGGCCGCAGAAGATCGCGTAGCGCTGCCGCAGGAACGGCCGCATCTCGAGCTTGTCGTGCGGGTTGCGGCACAGGCCGAGGCCGGCCGTCGCCGTTTTCTGCAGCAGCGAGGAAATGATGTCGGACGAGCGCATGACCTCGATCTGCAGGTCGATGCGCGGATAGGTGCGATGGAACTCGGCGAGGAATTCGTCGTAGACGGGCGATTCGATGCGGCTGATGGTCAGCAGGCGGATCGAGCCGGTGATGTCGGCGGTGCGGTCGTCGAGCTCGGAATCGAGCCGCGAGATCGTGCCGTACAGGTCGCCGGCGATCCGGTAGACGGCCTCGCCGGCGGCGGTGGGCGCGAAGTACGGGCCGCGGCGCTCGATCAGGCGGTGTTCGAGCGCGTCCTCCAGCCGCTTCAGTGCCTGGCTCACGGCCGGCTGCGTGACGTGCAGACGCGCCGCAGCGCGGCTCAGGCTGCGCTCCTGCATGATCACGAGGAAGGTGCGCAGCAGGTTCCAGTCGAGACGGTCGTTCAGGAAGCGGGTGAAGTCGGTGCGCATCGCGGCTCCGGAGGGTGGCGATCAAACTATAAGTTTGATTTATGCGCTGAATAATAACTTGAAATTTGACTAATGATTTCTGGCTATCGATAAAGGCGGCGTGCACGGTGCATCGAAACGCCGCGCACGCCGACCCGTGACAAGCGCGCCCGGGGCCTTCCGGGCCGCCGCCGGCGCATCAGGAGCCAGCATGACCCCCCAATCCGCCATCACCCGCCAGCCCGCCCGCGCGGCGACCGCCGCGTTCATCGGCACGATGATCGAGTGGTACGACTTCTATATCTACGCCACGGCCGCCGCGCTCGTGTTCGGCGAACTGTATTTCCCGTCGGGCGATCGCTTCGTCAGCACCATGGCGTCGTTCGCGACGTTCGCGGTGGGCTTCTTCGCCCGCCCGATCGGCGGCATCATCTTCGGCCATCTCGGCGACCGGATCGGCCGCAAGAAAGCGCTGATGACCACGCTGATGATGATGGGCGCGGCCACCGTGTGCGTCGGGCTGCTGCCCGATTACGCCACGGTCGGCGTGCTCGCGCCGGTGCTGCTGGTGTTGCTGCGCGTGGTGCAGGGCATCGCCGTGGGCGGCGAGTGGGGCGGCGCGGTGCTGATGGCCGGCGAACATGCGCCCGAAGGCCGGCGCACGTTTTTCGCGTCGTTCGCGCAACTGGGCAGCCCGGCCGGCCTGATCCTGTCGCTGATCGCGTTTCGCGCCGTCACCTCGATGGACAAGGCCGCGTTCCTGTCGTGGGGCTGGCGCCTGCCGTTCCTTGCCAGCGCGCTGCTGCTGATCGTCGGCATCCTGATCCGGCTCGGCGTGAACGAGTCGCCCGAATTCGCGCGGCTGCGCGAGGCCAAGCGCACCGCCAAGCTGCCGATCGCCGAGGTGTTCCGCTCGGCGTGGGGCCTGGTGCTGCTCGGCATCGGTGCGAACACCATCGGCATCGCCGGCGTGTATTTCACCAACACGTTCATGATCGCGTACACCACGCAGTACGTCGGCGTGACGCGCTCGATGATCCTCGACTGCCTGTTCGTGGTGGCGGTGATCCAGTTGCTGTCGCAGCCGTGCGCGGCGTGGCTCGCCGAGCGCATCGGCGGCGCGCGCTTCCTGAAGCTGGCGGCGTTGCTCGCGATGGCCTCGCCGTATCCGATGTTCGTGCTGGTGCAGCACGGCACGACGGTGTCGATGGTGATCGGCATTGCGCTGGCGGTGATCTGCATGGCCAGCTTCTACTCGGTGATCGCCGGCTTCATCAGCGGCATCTTCCCCACCCATATCCGCTATTCGGCGATCTCGCTCGCCTACCAGGTGTGCGGCGCGATCGCCGGCGGCCTGACGCCGCTGGTCGGCACCTGGCTCGCGCATCGCTACACCGGCCAATGGTGGCCGCTGGCGGTGTTCTACACCTGCCTGGCCGGAATCTCGCTGCTTTGCATCGTCGCGCTCGACGCGCGGCGCGCCGTGAGCCGCGATGCGGCCGAGGCGCTGACGAGCCGCGGCTGACCGGCCCGGCTCGATTTTCCGGGGCTTCCCCGCACCTTCCCGCACCTTCTCGCACGATAAGCAATCCGTGATTGCTCAGGAACACGAATGGAATCGCAACTGAATGTGGACGGCGCGCGCCTCTGGCGCAGCCTGATGGAGATGGCAAAGATCGGCGCGACCGCACGCGGTGGCGTGCGCCGGCTGGCATTGACCGACGAAGACCGGCGCGGGCGCGAGCTGTTCGCGCAATGGTGCCGCGAGGCCGGCATGACGGTGAGCACCGACGCGGTCGGCAACCTGTTCGCGCGGCGCGCCGGTCGTGATCCGGAAGCCGCGCCGGTGCTGGTCGGTAGCCATCTCGACACGCAGCCCGAGGGCGGCCGCTTCGACGGCGTGTACGGCGTGCTGGCCGGCCTCGAACTGGTGCGCGCGCTGAACGACGCGAAGATCGACACGGCTCGCCCGATCGAGATCGTTTCGTGGACCAACGAGGAAGGTGCGCGCTTCACGCCCGCGATGCTCGGCTCCGCCGTGTTCACGGGCGCCACCGCGCTCGATGCGGCGCTGGCCACGCGCGACGCCGACGGCATCGTGCTCGGCGACGCGCTCGACGCCTGCGGCAGCCGCGGCACGCGCGAGCGCGGCGCGGTGGACGCCTACTTCGAGGCGCACATCGAGCAAGGCCCGGTGCTGGAGGCGAACGGCACGACGATCGGCGTGGTGACGGGCGGCCAGGCGATCCGCTGGCTCGACGTGACGGTGACGGGCGTGGCCGCCCACGCCGGCACGACGCCGATGCCGTATCGCAAGGACGCGCTGTTCGCGAGCGCGCAGATGGCGCTCGAACTCGAACGGATCATCGCCGGCTACGCGCCGCGCGGCCTCGCCACGATCGGCCAGACCGCCATCCCGAACGCTTCGCGCAACACCATCGCGGGGCAGGTCGGCTTCACCGTCGACCTGCGCCATCACGACGACACCGAGGTCGATGCGATCGAGCGCGACCTGCGCACGGCGTTCGAGCGCATCGCGGCGCAACGCGGCCTGCGCGTCGAGATTGCCACCTATTGGCGCAGCCCGGCCACGCCGTTCGACGCTGCATGCGTGGCGCTCGTGCAGCAGGCCACCGATGCGCTCGGCTATTCGAACGAGCGGATCGTCAGCGGCGCGGGGCACGACGCGATCCTGATGGCGCGTCATTACCCCACCGCGATGGTGTTCATTCCCTGCGTCGACGGCCTCTCGCACAACGAAGCCGAAGACGCCTTGCCCGGCGACGTGACCGCCGGCGCCAACGTGCTGCTGCACGCCGTGCTCGCGCGCGCCCTGGCGCGCTGATGCGTCACGCGAAGCGGCCCGATATTACGGAGAACCGATGAAAACCTATTTCCATTCCGAGCAGTCGCTGCACCATCCGCGCACCTATCTGTCGCGTGGCCAGATGCGCGAGCCGCAGGAAGTGCCCGAGCGCGCGGCGCGGCTCGTCGCGGCCGCCCGCTCGCTCGATTTCGAGGTGCTCGAACCGGCCGACCACGGCACCGCGCCGATCGCCGCCGTGCACGACATGAACTACCTGCGTTTCCTCGAAGAAGCGCACCGCGACTGGACCCGGATGCCCGATGATTGGGGCAACGAAGTGATGTCGAACATCTACGTGCGCGAGGGCAATCCGCTGCGCGGCGTGCTGGCCCAGGCGGCGCGCTATCTGGCCGACGGCAGTTGCCCGGTCGGCGAGCATACGTGGCGCTCGGCGTACTGGTCGGCGCAGAGCGCGCTGGCCGCGGCCGACACGGTGAACGGTGGCGCGCGCGAGAGCTGGGCGCTGTGCCGGCCGCCCGGCCATCATGCGCGGCGCGATGCGGCCGGCGGCTTCTGCTATCTGAACAACGCCGCGATTGCCGCGCAATCGCTGCGCGAGCGCTTCGGCCGCGTCGCGATCCTCGATACCGACATGCACCACGGCCAGGGCGTGCAGGAAATCTTCTATGGCCGCGATGACGTGCTCTACATCTCGATCCACGGCGATCCGACCAACTTCTATCCGGTCGTCGCCGGCTACGAGGACGAAGCCGGCAGCGGCGACGGCTATGGCTACAACGTGAACCTGCCGATGCCGCACGGCGCTTCCGAGGCGGTGTTCTTTGAGCGCGTGGACGACGCGCTGCGCGTGCTCAAGCGCTTCCAGCCCGACGCGATCGTGCTGGCGCTCGGCTTCGACATCTATCGCGACGATCCGCAATCGAAGGTGGCCGTCACCACCGAGGGCTTCGGCCGGCTCGGCGGCGCGGTCGGCGCGTTGCAGTTGCCCACCGTGATCGTGCAGGAAGGCGGCTATCACATCGAGAGCCTCGAAGCGAACGCGCGTGCGTTCTTCGGCGGCTTCGGCGAGGCGCGCCGCTGATGGTCGGATAGCAGAACGAAACGTTCGCGCACGCTCGGGCGCGGCGCCGGAGGCAGGCTTCTGCTTCCGGCGCCGCGCTTTTTTTGTGCCTGCCGTTTCGCGAGCGCCGTCTTGGCAAGGATGAACGCCATTAATACTGACGATGAGTAAACGGCATTGTACGTAGCGTTATTGGCGCTCGATAACTGACACCCGTGCCGACGATGCCCGCATCGCCCGTCATGAACTTCGCACTCCCAATCGAATTTCAAATCGAATCTCAACCACACGCGCCATGCGACCCACCATGAAACTCAACAAGCCTTTTTGCCTCGGCGTCGCCCTGCTGGGCGCGACCGCCGCTCATGCGCAGAACTCGGTCACGCTGTACGGGATCGTCGACCAGGGCATCGCCATCAATACCAATGCGGGCGGCAGCCGCCAGTTCGCGCTGACCAGCGGCAACGCATCGGGCAGCCGCTGGGGCCTGCGCGGCCGCGAGGAGCTGGGCGGCGGGCTGGTTTCGCTGTTCGTGCTCGAAGGCGGCTTCAACGGCTCGACCGGCGTGCTCGGCCAGAACGGCGACCTGTTCGGCCGGCAGCTCTACGTCGGGCTCGGCTCGGCGCGGTTCGGCACCGTGACGGCCGGCCGCCAGTATCTGCCGAACGCCGATATGGTCGGCATCTACACGGCCGGCGAGGATTGGGCGCTGTCGGGCGCGGGCTACGGCGCCCACCCGGGCGATCTCGACGATCTCGACGGATCGTTCCGTGTCAACAATGCGCTGAAGTACGTGTCGCCGGTATGGGCCGGCTTCAATGTGGAAGCGCTCTACAGCTTCGGCGGCGTGGCAGGCAGCACCGCGCGCAACCAGATCTACGGCGTGGGTGTGGGTTACCAGGGCGGCCCGCTGAAGGCCGCCGCCGCCTACACGCTGGCGCGCAACCCGAACTTCTCGCTGTTCGGCAACAAGGCCAACGACAGCGCCACCGGCAGCAACATGGCCAGCCCCGTCTACAGCGGCTATGCGAGCGCGGGCACGCAGCAGATCGTCAATGCGGGCGGCGCCTACACGTTCGGCGCGGCCACCTTCGGCGCGGTGTACAGCAACACGCGCTTCAACAACCTCGGCGCTACCGCCGTGGCCGGCTCCACCACGCAGATGCCGGGCGGCAGCGTGGCGTTCAACACGTTCGAGCTGAATACGAAATACCTGATCACGCCGGCCCTGCAGGTGGCCGCGTCGTACGCGTTCACGCGCAGCAGCAGCGTGAACGGCCACGAGGGTGCGAAGTACGGCCAGCTCGACGTCGGCGTGGATTACTCGCTGTCCAAGCGCACCGACCTGTACGCCGTCAGCATCTATCAGTTGGCGACGGGCACCGATTCGACGGGCCGCAAGGCAGTGGCGGCGGTGGCGTTCGCGACGCCGTCGTCGAACAGCCATCAGCTCGTCACGGTGGCCGGAATCCGGCACCGCTTCTGATGCGGCGCGGAGCATGAACGCGATTCATGCTTCGCATAAGAAATCAGCATTTTACGTAGCGATATTGGCCACCGATAAATGCGCAAAGCCGCGCGGCCTCGGTGCTCCGATGCCATGCAGCGCTCCGACCAAGGATTCCCGATGACTTCCCCCGTTGCTCAACGCCAGCCGGTCCGCGCCGCACTCGCCGCGTTTTTCGGCACGACGATCGAGTTCTACGATTTCTACACCTACGCGACGGCCGCCGCGCTCGTGCTCGGCGACGTGTTCTTTCCGACCCGCGACCCGTTCGTCAGCACGCTGGCGTCGTTCGCGACGTTCGCCGTGGGCTTCGTCGCGCGCCCCTTGAGCGGCGCCGTGTTCGGCCATTGGGGCGATCGCCTCGGCCGCAAGAAGATGCTGATTCTCACGATGTTCCTGATGGGCGTGGCGACCACCGGCATCGGCCTGCTGCCGTCGTACGCGTCGATCGGCGTGGCGGCGCCGGTGATCCTGATCCTGCTGCGCATCCTGCAGGGCATCGCCGTGGGCGGCGAGTGGGGCGGCGCGGTGCTGATGTCGAGCGAGCACGCCGCGCCGGGGCGCAAGACGCTGTTCGCGTCGATTCCGCAGATGGGCAGCCCGGCCGGGCTGCTGCTGTCGCTGATCTCGTTTCGCCTGGTGTCGTCGCTCGATCACGACGCGTTCGTGTCGTGGGGCTGGCGCCTGCCGTTCCTGGCCAGCTTCGTGTTGCTGGTGGTCGGCGTGGTGGTGCGCATGGGCGTGAACGAATCGCCCGAGTTCGAGCAGGCCAAGCGCGAGAACCGGCGCGTGAAGGCGCCCGTGACCGAAGTGCTGCGCGGCTACTGGAAGCCGATCCTGTACGCGGCCGCGGCCACCACCATCGGCTCGGCCGGCTTCTTCTTCACGAACACGTTCATGATTTCGTACGTCACGAGCTTCCTGAAGATGCCGAAGCCGCTGATCCTCGATTGCCTGTTCGCGGTGACGCTCATCCAGCTCGCCTCGCAACCGGTGTCGGCGCTGCTCGCGCAACGCTTCGGCGACGCCCGCTTCCTGGCCTGCGCCGCGCTGCTGTCGATCTTCACGCCGTACCCGATGTTCGTGCTCGTCAACAGCCAGCAGCCGGTGCTGATCGTGGCCGGTATCGCGCTCGCGGTGGTGGTGCTGTCGGCCGTGTATGCGGTGATCGCCGGCTTCATGACGCGCGCGTTCCCGACCCATCTGCGCTATTCGGGCATCTCGATCGCCTATCAGCTGTGCGCCACCGTGGCCGGCGGCACCACGCCGCTGATCGGCACGGTGGTTGCGCAGCATTACCGCGGCCAGTGGCTGCCGCTGGCGCTGTTCTTCTCGTTGCTGTCGGCCATCTCGCTGGCCGGCATCCTCGCGCTGGCGCGCTATCAGCGGCGCTTCCCGCCGACGCAGCCGGTTCATCCGGCCGCCGCCGGCACCGTTCAGGTTTCCTGATTGTCCGAGTCTGATCGACGGCCCGCTCTTTTTTCTCTTCCTGCAAGCGATTTCATGCACACCGCACCCCATCACATTCCGGACTCCGAATGGACGGCGCGCGTCGAACTGGCCGCGCTGTATCGGCTCGTCGCGCATTTCGGCATGACCGACATGATCGACACGCACATCACCGCGCGCGTGCCCGGCCCCGAGCATCATTTCCTGATCAACCGCTACGGCGTGCTGTTCCATGAAATGCGCGCCTCCGATCTGATCAAGATCGACGGGCAGGGGCGCGTCGTCGAGCCGATCGTCGAGGACGATCCGGCGCGCTATCGCGTCAACGCGGCCGGCTTCACGATCCATTCGGCGATCCATCAGGCGCGGCCCGACCTGCAGTGCGTGATCCACACGCATACGGCGGCCGGCTCGGCGGTGTCGGCGCAGCAGCAAGGCCTGCTGCCGATCAGCCAGCACGCGCTGAAGTTCTACGAGCGGCTTGCGTATCACGACTACGAGGGCATCGCGCTCGATCTGGGCGAGCGCGAGCGCTTGATTCGCGACCTCGGCCCGCACAGCGCGATGATCCTGCGCAATCACGGGCTGCTGGTGGCCGGCCGCTCGGTGCCGGCCGCGTTCCAGAACATCTATTTCCTCGAACTCGCGTGCCAGATCCAGGTGCGCGCGATGGCCGGCGGCGCGGCGTTGAGCCGGCCGTCCGAGGCCGTGTGCCGGCTGGCCGCCGAGCAATTCGACCGCGAAGAGGCCGAGGCGATCATCGCGCTGCAATGGCAGGCGGCGTTGCGGCTGATCGACGGCGGCGCCACCGACTACCGAAGCTGACATGACGCGCATCGCCTTTCTCAGCGACGGCTTCGACCTGTCGCCGTTGCTCGCGCCGCTGCGCGAACGCTTGCCGGGGCTGCGCATCGCGGGCGTCGACACCGATCCGCATGACGCCGACATCGCCGTGTGCTGGCGGCCGCCGTCCGGCGCGCTGGCACGGCTGCCGTCGCTGCGGCTCGTGCACAGCATCGCGGCCGGTGTCGATCACATCCTGGCCGACCCGGCCTTGCCCGCCGTGCCGGTGTGTCGCGTGGTCGATCCGACGCACGCGCAGGGCATGGGCGAATTCGTGATGTGGGCCGTGCTGCATTTTCATCGCGGGCTCGATCGCGTACTGGCCAACCAGCGCGAGCGCCGCTGGCTGCGCTATCCGCAAGTGGCGGCCGGCGAGCGCAGCGTGGGCGTGATGGGGCTCGGGGTGCTCGGCCAGCATGTGGCGCGGCAGCTTGCCGATGCCGGCTTTCGCGTGCGCGGCTGGTCGCGCGAGCGCAAGGCGATCGACGGCGTGGAAACGTTCGGCGCCGATGGGTTCGACGCGTTCCTGGCCGGCAGCGAGCTGCTCGTCTGCCTGCTGCCGCTGACGCCCGAGACGCGCGGCATTGTCGATCGCCGCCTGCTGGCCCGGCTGCCGCGCGGCGCGAAGCTGATCCACGTGGGGCGCGGCGAGCATCTGGCGCCGGCCGACGTGCTGGCCGCGTTGCAGGACGGCACGCTCGGCGGCGCGGTGATCGACGTGTTCGAGTGCGAGCCGCTGCCCGAGGACGATCCGTTCTGGTGCGCGCCGAACCTGATCGTTACGCCGCACATGGCGTCGGTGGCGAGCTTCGAGCGGATCGCCGAGCAGATCGCCGCCAACGTGCGGCGCTTGCGCGACGGCGCGCCGCTGGCGAATCAGGTGGACGTGCTGCGCGGATATTGAGCGGAGCGTGCGTTGCCGAGGGCGCGCCGGGCTTACTGCGCGGCGTCGTCGGTCTTGCCGCCGCCCTGCGCGAACGCGCGGATTCGCTCGAGGAACACGGCCTCCGCCGCGCGCGGCTTGCGGTCGGCCGCCCACAGCAGCATCACGTCGAGGTCGGCCACGCCGTCGGCGGGCGGCAGCCGCATCATGCGGCCTGCTTCCACCTGCGCTTGTCCGACGTGCTCGGGCAGGCTGCCGATGCCGAATCCGGCCACAATCAGCCTCACCATTTCGGCCATGCTGGCCGAGGTCGCCACGATGCGCCCGGCCAGCCCGTGTTGGTCGCGGAACACACTCAGCACCGACAATGACGCGCCAAGCTGATCTCCCGCAAACGATACGAAATTCTCGTCGCGCAGGTCGTCGACGCCCAGCCCCGACTGCCCGAACAGACGATGGCGCCGCCCGCAGAACAGCGCGTAGCGCTGCGGCATGAACAACTGCTGCGCGATCTTCCCGTCGACGTGCCGGTTCAGGCTCAACGCGGCCGTGGCCGTGTGCTGGAGCAGGGCGCTCGGCACGTCGGCGCTGCGCATCACCTGCACGTCGAGATCGATATCGGGGTAGTCGCGATGGAAGTCGCCGAGGAAATCGTCGTAGGCCTCCGACTGCACGCCGCTGACGGTGATCAGGCGCACCAGCCCCGACACGTAGTGATCGCCCACGCCTTCGTCGCTGGCGAGACGCGAGATGCTGCCGTAGATTTCCTCGGCGATTTCGCGCACCTCGTGGCCGGCGCGCGTGATGTCGATGCGTGGGCCGCTGCGCTGCACGAGCTTGCGGCCGAGCTGCTCCTCGAGCCGCCGCAACGCATGGCTGACGGCCGGTTGCGTGATGTGCAGGTGCGCCGCAGCGCGGCTCACGCTCTGTTCGCGCGCGATCACGAGGAAGGTCCGGAGCAGGTTCCAGTCGAGCCGGTCGTTGAGCAATGCGGCGCGTACGCTGCGAGTCATCGCGGCCTCCGGAAGCGAAAAAATGCCGAATTATAGGGGCGCCGTTTTTGCCTGTGCATCCGTTGTTTCGAGATGGACCGGATGCTATGGTCGCTGCTCGACATCTTTCTGATTCAGGCCGGCGCGCTTGAACCGGCGCCCGCCGGATGATCTTCTGCCTTCACGATCGCGCTCCGGCTGCGCGACTAACCGAGGTAAGTGATCATGCGAAACGATGCGGCGGTCAATCGCGGGATCGGCGTGGCAGGTCTCGCGCTCTGCGTGTTGCTGGCGGTGATGGCGCTGCCGGGCTGGTGGTATCTGCGTCACCACGGTGTTTCCCACGACGCGATCGTGCGCACGCGCGTGCTGCGTCCCGGGCTGCGGCTCTACGTGGTGCGGCGGCTCGGCCAAGGTGCGTCATCGCCGTTTCTCTACGATTACTATCTGTCCCGGCGCGATCTTGCCCAAGCCTCGCTCGGTAGCCTGATGGACCGCCGCGCGCCGTTCCTGATCTCCGACAGCGAGATGGCCGAGGTCGGCGTCGATGGCGACGATTCGCTCTGCGTGTCGCTGCGCGGGCATGTCTACGGCTTTGTGAACAAGGTCTCGCTCGATGCCGGCGGCCAGCGCGCGGCGATCTCGATTTCGCTGGCCGCCCGGCCGCCCGCCGATTCGGCACACGGCGGCGCAACCAACGCGCCGGCGGCCGAGCAATCTCGTCCGAATGGCCAATCCGGACACGAAGGTGGGGGCGACCTGGCTTCTGTCTGTAAAATGCAGCCTTGATTTTTCAAACGATCCCTCCTGCCTCATGTCGCGCGCGCTCGAAATCCTGAACGAAGTTTTCGGTTATCCGGCCTTTCGCGGCCAACAGGGCGAGATCGTCGAGCATGTCGCGGGCGGCGGCGACTGCCTCGTGCTGATGCCCACCGGCGGCGGCAAGTCGCTCTGCTACCAGATCCCGGCGCTGGTTCGCCACGAGTCGGGGCAAGGCCCCGGCATCGTCGTCTCGCCGCTGATCGCGCTGATGCACGATCAGGTCGCCGCGCTGACCGAAGTGGGCGTGCGCGCCGCTTACCTGAATTCCACGCTGTCGGGCGCCGAGGCCGCCGCTACCGAGCGCGCGCTGCGCGAGGGCGAACTCGATCTGCTCTACGTGGCGCCCGAGCGGCTGATGACGCCGCGCTTCCTCGATCTGCTCGAACGCACGCGCATCGGCCTGTTCGCGATCGACGAGGCGCATTGCGTATCGCAGTGGGGGCACGATTTCCGGCCCGAATACATCAAGCTGTCGATCCTGCACGAGCGCTTCCCGTACGTGCCGCGCATCGCGCTGACGGCCACCGCCGACGAAATCACGCGCGACGAGATCATCCAGCGCCTCGCGCTCGACGATGCGCGCGTGTTCGTGTCGAGCTTCGATCGCCCGAACATTCGCTACCGGATCGTCGAAAAGGACAACGCGCGCTCGCAACTGCTCGATTTCATTCGTGCCGAGCACACCAATGCCGACGGCACCACCGATGCCGGCGTGGTGTATTGCCTATCGCGCCGCAAGGTCGAGGAAACCGCCGAGTGGCTCAAGACGCAGGGCGTGCGCGCGCTGCCGTATCACGCCGGCATGGAATTCGAGGTGCGCCAGCGCCATCAGGAGATGTTCCAGCGCGAGGAGGGCATCGTAATGTGCGCGACCATCGCGTTCGGCATGGGCATCGACAAGCCCGACGTGCGCTTCGTGGCCCACCTCGACCTGCCCAAGAGCGTCGAGGGCTATTACCAGGAAACCGGCCGCGCGGGCCGCGACGGCCTGCCCGCGAATGCCTGGATGGCCTATGGCCTCGGCGACGTCGTGCAGCAGCGCAAGATGATCGATGAATCCGAAGCCGACGACGCCCACAAGCGCGTGCAGACATCCAAGCTCGACGCGCTGCTCGGCCTGTGCGAAACCGCGTCGTGCCGCCGCGTGCGCCTGCTCGGCTATTTCGGCGAAGCGAGCCAGCCCTGCGGCAACTGCGACACCTGCCTCGAGCCGCCCAACACCTGGGACGCCACGCGCGAAGCGCGCATGGCCCTGTCCTGCGTGTTCCGCGCGCAGCGCGCGAGCGGCTTCAACTTCGGCGCGAGCCACCTGATCGAAGTCCTGCGCGGCGCGAAAACGGAAAAAATCCAGCAGCGCGGCCACGATTCGTTGAGCACGTTCGGCATCGGCGCCGAGCTGTCCGAGCCCGAATGGCGCGCGATCTTCCGCCAGCTCGTGGCGTTCGGTTACCTGGCCATCGATCACGGCGGCTTCGGCGCGCTGGTGCTGACCGAGGCGAGCAAGCCGGTGCTCAAGGGCGAGGAAACCGTCACGCTGCGCCGCTACGTCAAGCCCAAGAGCTCGCGCAATGCATCGACGCGCAGCGGCGCCCGCGCCGATCCCACCGCCGGCATGTCCGCGCGCGAACGCGCCTGCTGGGAACGGCTGCGCACCTGGCGCGCCGAAACCGCCAAGAGCGACGGCGTGCCCGCCTACGTGATCTTTCACGATGCCACCCTGGCCGAGATCGCGCGCAACGCGCCCGAATCCGTCGAGGATCTGCGCCATATCCCCGGCATCGGCGCCCGCAAGCTCGAACGGTTCGGCGACGAGCTCATCGACGTGGTCGAATCGGCGTAAATGCATCGAGCCGAGCCGGTTGCGGTGAGGCGCGATGCTGCATTGCGATCACCGCAGCCGGCCGTCACTGATTCGTCACTTATTGTTGCGTCGGCAAATCACGCAAGCTGTTGACCCGCTTGGGATTTTTGACTTAAGATGGCGGGTTCCGATTCCCGGTAGGTAAACTCGCGGGCCGCCAAGAAGTGGCGGCGGGCGGGGTGTCAGCGGGGCGTCGGATCACCACAGGCATGCCTGCGTCGCTTTGCCCGATGCGAGTGTGCCGGTTTTTGTCATTTTCAGGAATACACAATGCCAACCATCAACCAACTGGTTCGCAAAGGCCGTGAGTCGGAAACGACCAAGAGCAAGAGCCCGGCCTTGCAGAACTGCCCCCAGCGTCGCGGCGTGTGCACTCGCGTGTACACCACGACGCCGAAGAAGCCGAACTCGGCACTCCGTAAGGTCGCCAAGGTTCGTCTGACGAACGGCTTCGAAGTGATTTCGTACATCGGCGGTGAAGGCCACAACCTGCAGGAACACTCGGTTGTGCTGATCCGCGGCGGCCGTGTGAAGGATTTGCCGGGTGTGCGTTACCACATGGTTCGCGGCTCGCTGGATACCCAGGGCGTCAAGGATCGTAAGCAAGCGCGCTCGAAGTACGGCGCGAAGCGTGCAAAGGCCACGAAGAAGTAAGTTGCCTCTGAAAGGTGATCGCCGTCAGGCGGTTAATGCGGTAGTGCCGGATAGCCGGTGCTGTCGAGTAAGTGGTCACCCGGCCAAGCTGGTTAGTCGAACGAGATGAATCGGGTTTGTTGGTGACCGCGGGGCTGGATCTCAGCTCCAACTGAAAAAGTCAAAGGAAGAAACATGCCGCGTCGTCGCGAAGTCCCCAAGCGGGAAGTGTTGCCGGATCCGAAGTTCGGTAACGTTGATGTTGCAAAATTCATGAACATGCTGATGTTGTCCGGCAAGAAGTCGGTCGCGGAACGCATCGTTTATGGCGCTTTCGAACAGATCCAGACCAAGGGTGGCAAGGACCCGCTGGAAGTGTTCACTGTCGCGCTGAACAACGTGAAGCCGGTGGTCGAAGTGAAGAGCCGTCGCGTTGGTGGTGCGAACTATCAGGTTCCGGTCGAAGTGCGCCCGTCGCGTCGTATGGCATTGGCGATGCGTTGGCTGCGTGAAGCCGCGAAGAAGCGTAGCGAGAAGTCGATGGCACTGCGCCTGGCAGGTGAACTCTCCGAAGCGGCCGAAGGCCGCGGCGGCGCGATGAAGAAGCGCGACGAAGTTCACCGGATGGCAGAAGCCAACCGCGCGTTCTCGCACTTCCGCTTCTAAGCGAGAGCGAGACTCAAGCGGTAAAAATCCGGGCGGGTGCGCTGTTTCAGGCGCCTCGCCCGTTTGTGTTGAGGCGTAACGCAACCTTGCGTTGCGTTAACCCATAGAGGATTCAAAGTGGCTCGCAAGACTCCTATCGAGCGCTACCGCAATATCGGTATTAGCGCCCACATCGACGCCGGCAAGACGACGACGACCGAGCGCATCCTGTTTTACACCGGCGTGAACCACAAGATCGGTGAAGTTCACGACGGCGCTGCCACGATGGACTGGATGGAGCAGGAACAGGAACGTGGCATCACGATCACGTCCGCTGCCACCACCGCCTTCTGGAAGGGCATGGGCGGCAACTATCCGGAACACCGCATCAACATCATCGACACCCCGGGTCACGTCGACTTCACGATTGAAGTCGAGCGCTCGATGCGCGTGCTCGACGGCGCGTGCATGGTGTACTGCGCGGTGGGTGGCGTTCAGCCGCAGTCGGAAACCGTGTGGCGTCAGGCCAACAAGTACAAGGTTCCGCGTCTGGCGTTCGTCAACAAGATGGACCGTACCGGCGCGAACTTCTTCAAGGTCTACGACCAGCTCCGTCTGCGCCTGAAGGCAAACCCGGTTCCGGTCGTGGTGCCGATCGGCGCGGAAGAAGGCTTCAAGGGCGTGGTCGATCTGCTGAAGATGAAGGCGATCGTTTGGGACGAAGCGTCCCAGGGCACGAAGTTCGACTACGTCGACATCCCGGCTGAACTTGCTGAAACGTGCAAGGAATGGCGCGAAAAGATGGTCGAAGCGGCTGCCGAAGCCAATGAAGACCTGATGAACAAGTACCTGGAAGAAGGCGATCTGCCGGAAGCCGACATCGTCAAGGCGCTGCGCGACCGTACGATCGCCTGCGAAATCCAGCCGATGCTGTGCGGTACCGCGTTCAAGAACAAGGGCGTGCAGCGCATGCTCGACGCCGTGATCGATTTCCTGCCGTCGCCGATCGACATTCCCCCGGTCACGGGCGAACTCGACAATGGCGACAAGGTCGAACGCGTGGCGTCGGACGAAGAGAAGTTCTCGTCGCTGGCATTCAAGATCATGACCGACCCGTTCGTCGGCCAGCTGATCTTCTTCCGTGTGTACTCGGGCATCGTGAATTCGGGCGACACGCTGCTGAACTCGACCAAGGGCAAGAAGGAACGCCTGGGCCGGATTCTGCAGATGCACGCGAACCAGCGCGAGGAAATCAAGGAAGTCCGTGCAGGCGACATCGCTGCAGCGGTCGGCCTGAAGGATGCGACCACGGGCGACACGCTGTGCGATCCGCAGCACCCGATCATCCTGGAACGCATGGTGTTCCCGGAGCCGGTGATCTCGCAGGCCGTCGAGCCGAAGACGAAGCCGGACCAGGAAAAGATGGGCCTGGCGCTGAACCGCCTGGCACAGGAAGATCCGTCGTTCCGCGTCCAGACGGACGAAGAATCGGGCCAAACCATCATTTCGGGCATGGGCGAGCTCCACCTCGAAATTCTGGTGGACCGCATGCGTCGTGAATTCGGCGTGGAAGCCACGGTCGGCAAGCCGCAAGTTGCCTACCGCGAAACCATCCGTGCAACGGCGAAGGACGTCGACGGCAAGTTCGTCAAGCAGTCGGGTGGTCGCGGCCAGTACGGTCACGCAACCATCACGCTCGAGCCGAACGAGCAGGGCAAGGGCTACGAGTTCTTCGACGAGATCAAGGGTGGTGTGATTCCGCGTGAATACATCCCGGCGGTCGACAAGGGTATCCAGGACACGCTGAAGGCCGGCGTGCTGGCTGGCTTCCCGGTCGTCGACGTGAAGGTGCACCTGACGTTCGGTTCGTACCACGATGTTGACTCGAACGAAAACGCGTTCCGCATGGCCGGTTCGATGGCGTTCAAGGAAGCAATGCGCCGTGCGAGCCCGGTCGTGCTGGAGCCGATGATGGCGGTCGAAGTCGAAACGCCGGAAGACTACATGGGCAACGTGATGGGCGACCTGTCGGGCCGTCGCGGTATCGTCCAGGGCATGGAAGACATGGTGGGCGGCGGCAAGATCGTGCGCGCCGAAGTGCCGCTGTCGGAAATGTTCGGCTACTCGACGTCGCTGCGTTCGCTGACCCAAGGTCGCGCCACGTACACGATGGAGTTCAAGCACTACTCCGAAGCGCCGCGCAACGTCGCCGAAGCGATCATCAGCGCAAAGTCGAAGTAAGTCGTCTCCTCCAAACATTCATTTTTGAAAGAAGAGAATCATGGCAAAAGGTAAATTTGAGCGGACCAAGCCGCACGTCAACGTTGGTACGATCGGTCACGTTGACCACGGCAAGACGACGCTGACGGCAGCAATCACGACGGTGCTGA
>NZ_BAAILN010000005.1:0-30872 GCF_054589155.1 Burkholderia sp. 3C | reverse complement strand
CGTCCGACACGAAGGCCGCCGGGTATTCAGGCCGCTCGCCGACGACTTTCCAGCCGAGGCATTGTTCAAAGAATTGCCGGGTCGAGGCGAGATCTCGAACCGCCAGGCCGAGATGGTCGATGCCGCACGTCAGTGCATTATTGGACATGGTAGATAGCTCCTTCAGAGTGAACGACAGCCGTGCCCGGCCCGAAGGCCGACATCGGCAAAACCGGTAAAGACCTGGCGGGTTGCGCTATTCCGCTGCCGGCGTACGACGCCGGGCGCCTACCTCCGCCGATGACAGCTTGGCACCGGCCTCGCCAGCACTCGCCGCACGTTGCTGCACCAGTTTTCGCTCGGCTTCCACGATATTCCCCGGATGCTGCTCCTCCACACCGGCACGGGGGTTGTAGCCGGCCGCCACGAGATCTGCGAGTTCCGCGACAACCTGAGCTCTGGTGAGCGGTGCATATTGCTGAGCCGATGCGAGGCCGGGTATCGCAAGCCACGCTGCAAGAAAAATTCCCGAGATAGTTTTCACGATAAATAGACTGGATGGATAACGGACAATGACGCGCGTAGGTTACACGCGACATTCGTGATGAACTCCGATCTTTTTCGCACATACACTGATCGAAAATTCACACGCTCCGATACCCTCATCGAGTTCTTATTGAGCGATCATCTGATCTTGAGAGGCATCATTCTTCTTAAGAATCACACAGATAAAGTGATTCCCTATGGACCGATGTAGATTTAAAAAATACTACTTCATATAAAAATTTCATATCCGTTAAATTAAAAACACCACTGTAGAGGTTGTGATGTCTGCGAGAGATTTTTTTGCCAATCGGAGTGTGATCAATCAAGCGAGCGAAACTCACTTCGAGCGCGCACTTCTACGGTTGCTGCGCACCGGCGGCACATCGTCGAGCGCGTCATCCATCGCCACGATCAGCAAGAAATCCAATCGTCGAAAGACATTGCAAGCGGATGTCACCGAATCCATCGAATCTCAATCACAACCTTCTCGCATCGAGATACAGGAAATGCTGACCCCGCGTTCGCTGAGCCTGATCTGGAGCGACGCGCAGAGCGGCAACTACATGGATCAGATCTGGCATCTTGGTGTGGCGGGAAATGATGGTTTTTGCTCGATGTCCGGTCAACCGATTGCCTGTGGAGACCCAATCTTTCGCCCTCGCCGCCACCCGACGAACATACCCGGAAACTGGAATCGCATGATTCTCGCTTCCGAGGTTTTTGAAGCAGATGTCTCCACATCGTAGCCGTTCATTTCCACCGGCCACGCCACGTCGCGCAGCTCGCCAATCACATCAGCGATGGAATGCATCCATGTCCGGAAGCAGGGTCACGCTTTCCTGATCATTCGGATCGGTGCGTGCAATGATCACCACTGCGGGTTCGTTGGTATCGTTGTAAGGCTGATGCGGCACACCCGCAGGGATGTAAAAGAAATCGCCGGCGCCCACCGTGGCATGCTCCTCCAGCTTCGTGCCGTACCAGACACTCGACACGCCCGACAGCGCATAGATTGCAGTTTCGTGACCGGCGTGCAAATGCGTTTTTGCTCTTGCACCGGGCGGGATCGTCACGAGTTGCAGGTTAATGCCGGTCGAGCCAGCCGTTTCGGCTGAAATACCTACCGCATATTCAAGACCTTGCTTACCCGTGAAGGATTCCTGAGCACGTAGTAGCCGACAGGTCGGCCCCTGCGGGTCAGGCTTCGTAATCGACTTCGACGTCATGGTGTTGCTCCTGGAAGGCAGGGACGGTCGTCATTCCAACGTCGTCTCAATGGTGGGCACTCGATACTACCAATAACTCCACCGTGCAAATTCACTCAGCCGCCGATCGAAAATGCACAGGCACTTGTCGCGGACGAACGTCGACCGGACTGAAACGATAACCAGACCGAGGATTTCGTCGCCCGCACGAGCGAGTCGACCCATGGTGCTGCATCGAACCAACCTGAATTCACTGCGATAGCCATATCGAGCACCAACGACCGCAATCCGGGCAAACTGCCGGGCCGGTGCTACCGGCCCTGTAAAAACGCTTGCCGCCGCCCGTCGCAAGACGAGTCGGCGGCAATCCATTGCCGGCATCAACGCTGCGCGACGCTCGATGCTTTCAGACTCGGCTGCAGCGGGCCGCCACCGCCATCGGTCGACCATCCACCGCCCAGCGAACGATATACCGACACGGCCGCGCGCGCGGCGTCGGTGCGAGTGGCATCCAGGTCGTCATGCGCCACCAGCAGTTGCCGATCCGCATCGAGCACGTCGGTCAACGTGATCGAACCGGCCTTGTATGCGAGCTCCGACAGATCGCGCGCCTTCTGCAGCGCGACCACTTCCCCATCGAGTTCGGACTGGCGCGCCTGCGTCTCGCTGAGCGACACGAAAGCATTCTCGACATCTTCGACAGCCTTCAGCACCGTCTGTCGATACACGGCCAACGCTTCCACATTCGCGCCGCGAGCCGACTTCACCTCGGCGTCCACCTTGCCGAAATCGAATAGCCGCCAGCGCAAGCCACCCGTGATCGCGGGCTGGAATGCACGCGCGGTGAAGAGGTCATTCGTGTTCAGGCTGTCAAAGCCAAGTAGCCCCGACAGCGATATCTTCGGGTAGTAGTCGGATAACGCCGCACCAATGCGTTCACTCGAGGCGGCAAGGCGACGCTCGGCCGCGATGACGTCCGGCCGCCGCCGCAGAACATCGGTTGGATTTGCATCCGGCACGATCGCGGGAATGCCCGGAATATCGCGTGGCTGCGCGAGTTCGCTTGCATAAGTGCCGGGCTGCGCCGCCATCAATACATCGAGCCGATTCAGCTGTGCCACGAGTGCCGTACGCAGCGCCGGCAACGTTGCCTTGGCCTGGCGCAGCAGCGCCTCGGCTTGCGCGCGCTCTCGCGCATCCGCGGCACCCGCCTGTTGACGCGCATCCACGAGCTCGAGCAACCTTGAATCGGTATCGATCTGATCCTGTGCGACCGTGATGCGTGCCTGAAGCCCACGCACCTGCAAATACGCATCCGCTGCGTCGGCGGCCACGGTGATCCGCGTGCCCACCTGATCCGCCTGCGCCGCCTGCAGTTCTCCGTCGGCCGCTGCTGCATTGCGGCGCAGGCCGCCAGCCAGATCGATTTCCCAGCTTGCCGCCGTGCCGACCGTATATTCACGTTGGTTACGACTATAGCCAGGGAATTTCCGCGCCAATGAACCCAGCGGCCCCGTCAGGCTTTCGTGTTGAGCCGTCGAGGAGGCATCGAGATCGAACGTCGGCAACAGTTCCGCGCCCTCCGCCTGCGCCACTGCTCGTGCCTCCCTCACGCGTGCGAAGGCAATGGCAAGGTCGAGATTCTGCGCCAGTGCCCGATTGACGATCCTCTCGAGCATCGGATCGTTGAAGCCGGTCCACCACTTATCGAGCGATGGCGCCACGGCCGGGCCGGGCGCAACGCGTGCGTGCTGAAACGGCTTCAACGTGACCTGTGGTGGTACATAGTCAGGCCCCACCGCGCAGCCGGCCAGGCACAGCGCCATCGGCAGGCCCAGCCATTGCACGAGCTTCTTCGCTCGCGGCAGCACACGGGCATCGGTAAGCGCGATCATTGCGCACGCTCCTTGCGGCCAAACCCGCGAATGAACACATAGAACGCCGGCGTGAACAACAGGCCGAAGCCCGTCACGCCAAGCATGCCGAACAACACCGCGGTGCCGAGCGATTGCCGCATTTCCGCGCCCGCGCCGGTCGCGACGACCAGCGGCGCAACGCCGAGAATGAATGCGAACGACGTCATCAGGATCGGGCGCAGCCGTGTGCCCGCCGCGTGCACGGCAGCCGCCATTGGCGAGGCGCCCTCATCCTCTTTCTGCCGTGCGAACTCGACGATCAGGATTGCGTTCTTTGCCGCCAAGCCCACCAGCACGACGAACCCTATCTGCGCCAGGATATCGATCGGCATGCCTCGAATCGTCAGGCCCGTCACCGATGCGAGAATGCACATCGGCACGATCAACACGATCGCGAGCGGCAGCTTCCAGCTCTCGTATTGCGCCACCAGCACGAGGAAAACGAACAGCGCCGCGGCACCGAATACCACCAGCGTCGGTGTACCGCGCTGCTGTTGCTGAAACGCCAGATCGGTCCACTCGAAGCTGATGCCTGTCGGCAGCACCTGGTGCGCGAGTTCCTCCATCCGATGCAATGCGGTGCCGGTGGCCACGCCCGGCGCCGCAACACCTTGGACTTCAGCAGCGGGAAACAGGTTGTAGCGCGGCACACGGTATGGGATCGTGCGCTCGCGCAACGTGGCAACCGTGCCGATCGGCACCATTTCGCCGGCCTGATTACGAGCCTTCAAACGGGTAATATCCTCCGGGTTACGCCGGAAATCGCCATCGGCCTGCACGATCACTTCGTAGGTCCGCCCGAGATAGTTGAAGTCATTGACATACTGCGAGCCCAGATACACCTGCAGGGTTGAAAACACATCCGATGGCGTCAATCCGACCTTCTGCGCTTTCACGCGATCAATGTCCGCATAGACCGACGGCGAGCCGGCGTTGAACAGCGTGAATGCACCTGCGAAATCAGGATCCTTGTTCGCGGCCGCCACCAGGTCCTTGGCTGCCTTCACCAGCGCTTCCGAGCCGAGCCCGCCACGATCCTCGAGCATCATCTTGAACCCGCCCGCATTGCCGAGACCCAGCACCGGCGGCGGCGGAATGGTCAGCACATAGGCGTCCTTGACCACTGACAGACGCTTGCGCAAGTCCGCCAGGACAGTGTTCGCGGTAACGCCCGGCACGTCCTTGTTAAACAACGAAGGCAGCGCGGAGAACACCGTGCCCGAATTCGACGCATCGGTTTGCGTCGTCGCGTCGAGACCGACGAACGGCGCGACGTGCTGGACGCCTCGGGTGCCGAGATTGATATCGATGACCTGGCGCACCACCTGTTCGGTGCGCGCCAGCGACGAACCCGGCGGCAATTGCAACACCGAGATCAGATAGCCCTGGTCCTGCTCCGGAATGAAGCCGGTCGGCGTACGCGCAAATTCGAAGCCGGTCAGCCCGATCAACGCGACGTAGAGCACCAGCATCACCGTCAGGCCCCCCACCAGCCGCCGCGTCAAATTGCTGTATCCGAACGACAGTTTTTCGAAGGCCAGATTGAACCGCGCGAAGCCGGCATGCAGCGTGCGCATCATCCAGTTTTCGTGATGCTCGTGCACGACGTGCGGCTTGAACAATACCGCGCACAGCGCCGGGCTCAGCGTCAACGACACGAAGCAGGAAATCACGGTGGAAGCTGCGATCGTCACCGCGAATTGACGGAAGAACAGCCCGGAAATACCACTCAAGAACGCGGAAGGTACGAATACCGCACACAACGTCAGCGCAATCGACAGCAGTGCGCCACCCACTTCATTCATCGTGTGATGCGCGGCCTCGACCGGTGTCATGCCGGTGCGCATATTGCGCTCGATGTTTTCAACCACGACGATCGCATCGTCCACCACGATCCCCACCGCCAGCACCAACCCGAACAACGACAAGTTGTTCAAGGAGATGCCGAACATGGCAAGCACAATGAACGAGCCGAGCAACGACACGGGAATCGCCACGACCGGAACGATCGTGGCCCGCCAATTCTGCAGGAACACGAATACCACTCCGACCACCAGCAGAATCGCGATGAAAATCGTCACGATCACTTCATGCACCGACTTGCCGATGAACACGGTCGGGTCGTAAACAATCTTGTAATCGACGCCGGCCGGGAACTCGCTCTTCAGGTCGCGCATCGCCGCATGCACTTCCTTTTCGACCGCCAGCGCGTTGGCGCCCGGCTCCGAATAGACCAACAGCGGCGATGAATCCTTGTGGTCCATGAATGCGGTGGAACCGTAGTCGGCCGCGCCCACTTCGACACGCCCGATGTCGCGTATCTTCGTGACACGCCCCTCGGCATCCGACTTGACCACGATGTCCGCAAACTGATCCGGCGTCGTCAGCCGCCCGAGCGCCTCGACATTGAGCTGATAAGCGCCGTTGCTCGGAGTCGGCGGCTGGTTCAACACACCGGCCGACACCTGCAGGTTTTGTGCGCGCAACGCACTCAACACTTCGGCCGCCGTCAGATTTTTCGCGGCCACCTTGTCCGGATCGATCCAGATCCGCATCGCATACTCACGGCCGCCCTGGAACTGCACGTCACCGACACCCGGCAAGCGCGCAAGCGTGTCCTTCACATGCAACGTCGCGTAATTCGACAGATACAACATGTCGCGCGAGTTGTCCGGCGAATACATATGGACAACCAACAAGATGTTCGGCGTCGCCTTGCGCACCTGCACGCCAAGGCGCTGAACGTCCTCCGGCAAACGCGGCAACGCGTCCTGCACGCGATTTTGCGTCAGCATCTGCGCGACATTCAGATCGGTACCGATCCGAAACGTCACGGTGATGGTCAGATTGCCGTTACCGGTCGATTGGCTGCTGATATACAGCATGTTCTCGACACCGTTGATTTGCTGCTCGAGCGGCGTCGCTACCGTGCGCGCGATGGTGTCCGCGGAGGCGCCGGGATACGACGTGGTGATCTGCACCGTCGGCGGCACGATATCGGGGTACTGCGCGACCGGCAGCACGAACATCGCGCCAAGGCCGATCAGCGTCAGAAATGCACTGACCACGGTTGCGAAGCGAGGTCTGTCAATAAAGAAATGGGCTATGCGCATGACTCGATATCCGCTCGTTCTATTGCGCTTGATAGCGGATCGCACCATCGCGCGTCGCCACCTTGGCACCGGGCACGGCATAAGGCAGGCCGTCGACAATCACACGGTCGCTGCCGACCAGGCCCGAACTGATCACACGCAGGCCACCGCGCAAGTCGCCGGTCACGACATGCTTCGGCACGACAATGCCGTCCGATCCCACGGTCAGAACCGTGTGTTCCGATTGATCGGGCAACACCGCTGCGTCGGGCACCAGAAGCACCGGAGCCGGGCGCGCCACCGCGAGTCGCACGCGCGAGAATTCCCCGGGCGTCAGCAGCAGATCGTCGTTGCGCACCGTTGCGCGAGCGTGGATCGTTCCGCTCGAACGATCGATCACGTTATCGATGAAATCGAGCGTGCCGGGACGCGTGTATTCGTTTGAATCGCCCACAGCAAGTTCGACGCGATTCGCGAGCGGGCTGCGCGTATCGCCTCGGTAGTGCTGGAAGCTCTGGTAATCGGCCTCGCTCATATCGAAGTCGAGATAAATCGGATCGAGCGATACGAGGGTGGCAAGCAGCGTGGTCGGGCTGGTCGCCGCGCGGCTGCCCGCGATCAGATTGCCGACCGACACCAAGTGCCGCCCGATGCGGCCGGAGAACGGCGCGGTGATGCGGCAGTGATCGAGATCGAAACGCGCGTCGCGAATTTGCGCCTGCGCGTCGTCGAGCGCGGCTTCTGCGGCGTGCATATCCGACGTTCGTTGTTCGACGTTCTGCCGGGTTCCCGCTTCGCTGTTCTGCAGCTCGACCGCACGCGTCAGCTCCTGTTTCGCCAGGACCAAACGCGCGGTGGCGGTCTGCTGCTGCGCATTCGCCTGAGCAAGCCGAATTTCGTAGGGCACAGGATCGATCGTGAACAGCAAATCGCCCTTGTGAACGATATCGCCATCCTTGAAGCGGATAGCCGTCAACATGCCGCCCACCTGGGCGCGCAACTCCACCTGATCGACCGCGGAAAATTGCCCGAGGAAGCCAAGCCGGGTATCGAGGTCTTTCATCAACGGTCGACTGACCGTCACCTCATGCAGCGAGACCGGCTTCGTGCCGTCGACATCACCACGACCATGTCGCTGGTAGAACCACGTGCCGCCACCCGCGATCACGACTGCGACCACGATAGCAAACACCCTGACCCGACCTTTCGCGCGGCCGGTGCGGTCACGACGTGCCAGCGCGTCTTCATCCAATCTTGTTTTCGTATCCACCTGCAATCGTCCTCGAAGCTGAGAAATCTTCCGGGCGAACACTATCGACATTTAGATGTTGGTAGTACGCCAAGGCAGCTCAGAGTACAGGTAAATACTTAGTAAATTGATGCGCACCATCGCACAGAGGCTGTGCGCACATTCACAGGCAATCAACGCGCATTCAACGATGCTGCGAGCCGAGGTGACGGCGTCCTGCCGGATCGTGTCCGGCGATCGAAAAAAATTTTGCACTGGCTTGTAACCGGATTGCCCGCGATCTCGAACTAGGCGTCCAGGTGGTTACGGTGGCAAGAACATTTCACTTCTGTACACAGACTCTTCATGAAAATCTCGCGCCTCTTGGCTTTCCTTCCTCATTCCCGGCAATCGCAAACCTCCACCAACGCGGTCCTGTCCAGTCTTCTCGCGTTGGCGTGGGTGGTCGAGGCGCGTGATCCCTATACGGGCGGGCATCTCTGGCGCGTCTCGCGCTATGCGGCCATGCTTGCGCACGCAGCCGGGCTTTCAGCGCGGGACGTATCAAGAATCGCGTTGGGTGGTTTCCTGCATGACCTGGGCAAGATCTCGATACCCGACGCGATCTTGCTCAAGACAGAGCGACTGACCGATGCGGAATACGCGATCATCAAGACCCATCCCGAAGTCGGCAGAAAGCTGTTGGCGAGACACCCGGTCGGGGAGATCGTGGTCGATGCTGTTTATTCCCATCATGAGCGGCCGGATGGCAAGGGCTATCCTCAAGGCCTGAGCGCGGCGAACATTTCACAGATGGCTGCGATCATCGGAATTTGCGACGCGTTCGATGCCATGACCAGCGCACGCCCCTATCGAAAGCCGATGGCGGCCGATAAAGCCATGTCCATCATTCGAGAGAATCTCGGCACGCAGTTCGATCGACGTCTCGGTGAAGTGTTTCTGCAATTCAACGATAGCGAAAACCTTCAACACATCGTGGGGCACAGCGATGACGGTATCCCGCTTCAACACTGCGCGGCCTGCGGTCCTACCATCGTGGTGCGACGGGATTCACCGATAAACGAACGCGTGTTCTGCCCGGCGTGCCGGACCGGCTATCAGTTCAAAGGGTTTCGCACCGCGCTTACCTGGACCGACACCCTTGCCGGGGCGAAAGACCTGGAACCCAAACCGGACGAGGCGATGATCGAACGCGTCATCAAGCAGGCGTCCGGTTTCGCCTGAGGTCGTTCGCCGTATTGATTCGGAAGTGCAGGCAAGGCTTGCCGCTTGGCGCGAGATTGCGCCACCCTCACCGTTGCGCTATTCTAAAACAGTCGTTCTAAAACTACTTCGTTGCGAATTCGGCCGTGATCGGCTTGCAAGCGAGGCCACGCAGCCCTCCCCTTGTCGCGAGCCATTTACGATCGCACAACGCACAGGAACACCATGATTCGCCTTTATTTTCACCCGACGCCCAACCCCATCAAGATTGCGCTGTTCCTCGAAGAAGCCGGGCTTCAATACGAACTGATTCCGGTCGACACCAAAAAGGGCGAGCAGCACCTGAGCGCTTTCAGGCAAATCAATCCGAACGGCAAAGTGCCGGCGTTGGTCGATACTGATGGCCCCGACGGGAATGAGGCCGTGATCTTCGATTCGAGCGCGATCCTGCTATACCTCGCAGAAAAGACCAACCAGTTCCTCGGTAACCCGGTCGACCGCCCCGAATTGCTTTCCTGGTTGTTCTTCGTCAGCTCGGGGCTCGGTCCGTACTCCGGGCAAGCCGTGCATTTTCAGCATGCCGCGCCCGAAAAACTGCCCTATGTGATCAACCGCTATCGCCGCGAAGCCGAGCGTCATCACGAAGTGCTCGAAGCGCGAATCACGGGCCGGCAGTATTTTGTCGGCGACCGCTACACGATTGTCGATATGTCGGTGTGGGCATGGCTCACGCGGGCCGCTTTCGTGTTTCCCGGCAGTGACGATCCGCTTGCCGCATTTCCGAACTTGAAGCACTGGTTCGCGCAAATCGATTCGCGGCCGGCAGCAACGCGCGCCCGCGCCACGGGTGCGCAGCATGGGTTCAAGCAGGTCATGGACGAAGAAGCGCGGCGTGCACTGTTCCCATCGAACTACGCCACTTCCGTATAAGCACGAAATCGGCCGGCCGAGCCTGCACCACGAACGAACAACGTCACTTCACGCTGGACGGTTCGGCCTTCATCGCCTCGCTTCCCATGGCCTGCTCGATGCCCTCGATCCGGAACACGCCAACCGCGTCACGAAGCGATCTCGCCTGCGTGTCCATGGAATGTGCCGCGACCGATGTCTCTTCCACCAGCGACGCATTCTGTTGGGTCACATCGTCCATCTGAGTAATCGCCTTGCTGACCTCGCCAATCCCGGCGCTCTGCTCGACGGATGCAGAAGATATTTCCAGCATGATATGGGCGACATCTCTGACTGAAGAAACCACGGTACCGATCGTACCGCCCGCCTCCTCGGCCAGTTTCGATCCCTGTGCAACCCGAGCAACCGATTCACCAATCAGATCGCGAATCTCTCGCGCCGATGCCGCGCTGCGTTGCGCAAGGTTGCGGACCTCGGCCGCGACGACGGCAAATCCTCGTCCGTCTTCGCCTGCACGCGCCGCCTCCACTGCCGCATTCAAGGCAAGGATATTGGTTTGAAATGCGATGCCCTCGATAACGGAGATGATTTCGGATACCTTGATCGAGCTCTCCGAGATATCGCGCATCGTGTGAACAACGCTGCCAACGATCGCGCCGCCCTTCACCGCAATGTCCGCGGCCGATTGCGCAAGTGCCGTGGCGCGCTGTGCATTATCGGCGTTCTGCCTGACCGTACCGGTCAACTGTTCCATGCTGGCGGCCGTCTGCTCGAGAGAAGCCGCCTGTTCCTCGGTTCGCTGAGATAGATCCGTGTTGCCTTGGGCAATCTGGCTCGCTGCCACCGAAATGGAGTCGCTCGATGCCTTGATGCCCGCCACGATCTGGACAAGCTGGCCTTTCATGGCCGCGATCGAATGCATCAGGCTTTCCGTATCGCCCTTTCTCGTTGGTATCGGAACCGCCAAATCTCCAGCGGCTATCCGGCCGGCAATCCGCATTGCCATCGCGGGCTCTCCGCCCAATTGCCTGACAAGCTTGCGGGTCACCAACCAGGCTACCAACAGCCCCATCGCGACCGCCGCCATGATCAATGCCTTGACGACCACCTTGATGCGGTTGTAGGCCTCGTAGGCCACATCCCCCTCGTCACTGGCCCCCTGGAGGTTCACGTCCGTGATTGCCTGGAGTTCATGTTCGAGGCCTCCCCGGAGCTCGGCACCTTGCCCGGAAAGTAGAGCGACGGCTTCCTGCGAACGACCCGTCTTCACCAAGGACCGCACCTGCGAATCCAGTTGCGAGTATTTCGGCATCAGCGCCTGGATGCGCGAATAGGCTTGTTGCTCGGCAATCTCGTGCAGCGTGGTTTCGTAGTCGCCGGCTGCCTTTTTCCAAGCTTCGAATCCCCGGTTTATGTCGGCATCGGCCCGCGTTGCTTCTTCGGGCGTGGTGGCCGACACGGCCCGGAATTCATCAAGCGCGATCTCTTTCAACGCGATCGCCATTTGCTGGCTGGCAGCCACGCCCGGCAGCCAGTTTTCCCGAAGCGACTCGACGTGGTCATTCTCTTTGTAGATACCCGATAACCCAAGGAATCCGATCCCGACCACCATGGCCAGCACCACGCCGAAAGCCAGCACGAGTTGCGTGGCAACCCTTAAATTCGTAAGAACCTTCACGATTTCCCCAAAAATCAAGATGAATTGGCTCGAAGCAGGCGCAGCAAAACTGGCTCCTGTGAGCCTGGCTGACTCCCTATACCAATTCGCCCAAAAGGGTATTCGGGTTACAGCCGAGGACTTGATTGGGAAAAGATATTCTCCATCCGTGTAACGACCGCGGCATTTATCACGAACTAGCTCATGTATCCGCGCTTGGCGAATCCCCCCAACCCCTGGAGAACATCCTTGTCCACAGAGATCAGCGTCGGTGATGCGATGTTCGCATGGGCTGTTGCCTGCCCGCTCGCTTCGGATCAATCATGAAAACACGAGATCTGGTCGAGCGGCTCGCGAACGAGGTCCCGGCCGTCGAGCGCGGCGCCGTGCCGAAGTTGCTCAATCGTGCTCTGGCCCGTGGCCTGGTCGGCAGCACGGCCCTGCTTGTCGCACTCTACGGCGTGCGCAACGACACACCGGAATTGATGCTCACCTCGATGTTCTGGGTGCGGCTCGCGTTCCCGATCACGGTTATCTGCGCAGCCATGCAGCTCGCGGAGCGGCTGGGTCGCCCGGGTGCACCGCTGAAGCTCGCCTGGTTCACGGCGACGTTGCCTGTCGCCGCCATGTTGCTCGCAGCCGGCAGCGTTCTGCTGGCGACGCCGCATGGATATCGACTGCAATTGATGCTCGGAACGACGTGGCGTACGACAACGGCGAGCATCGTGTTACTGTCGCTCCCCTCTCTCGTCGTCATGATGCTCGCGATGAAGCAGCTTGCGCCAACGCGTCTCACGTTGGCGGGTGCCGGAGCCGGGCTGCTGGCCGGGGCGCAGGGGCTCCTCGCTTACTCGCTCTATTGCTCGGAGATGGCCGTACCGTTTTGGGGAGTGTGGTATGTGCTCGCGATAGTTATCACGGCCGCCATGGGTGCATCCGTCGCGCCGCGCTTTCTGCACTGGTGAGACCAACCCACCTTTGCCGACAAGCCGAACCGGCTTGCCCGAGAATAAGGCAAGCGAACACCGCCCTGAAACGCAGGCGGGGGTTCGCCGGTCTCGCGAGTCCCGCCCAACACATCGCGCGCCCTATCGGCCCGACTGCTGCGCCGCCTGTTCGATCAACGCGGCAACTTCGACCGGATGCGATTCGAATACAGCGTGGCTGGCTCCCTCGACCTCAACCGTCGTGGCGTGGGCACGGCTCGCGTACATACGCTCCAGATCAGGGTTCATGATCCGGTCGGCCTTGGCCACCATGTACCAGCTCGGTTTCGTCCTCCATGCCGGATGATTGACCTGCGCCGAAAACTCGGAGGCGGCAAGCGGGATTTGCGCGTGCGCCTCGAAGTCGGCCTGTGCTCGCGGAAGATCGGCCGCAAACTGAGCCGGGTAATCAGAGGGCTTCAGAGAAACGAAGTGGTCGGGCGTTGCGACGATGGACAACGGCGCACCGGGGTATTTCTTGCCGTTTCCTGCGATGGTTTCCCCTGCATCGAGCGCATGCGCCGTGATGTAGACCAACGCGTTCACATGTTCGTCATTGCCCGCCTCGCTGATGATTTCACCGGCATAGCTATGCCCGACCAGTACGCACGGCCCGTCGAGGCCGTCCAATACGCGCTGGGTGGCAGCCACGTCATCGTTGAACGACGTCAACGGCTGCTGCACAAGCGTGACGTGATAACCGTCCTTCACGAGAATGTCGTAGACAGGGCGCCAGCCGGCGCCGTCGGCGAACGCGCCGTGAACCAGCACGATGTTTTTCACCGGCGCGGCAAGCGCAGGCACGGCCGTTCCGGCCAGCAGGCACATCGCGGCGGCAACCCGGGCCACGGAGGACTTCAACAGGGGGAAATTCATGATTGTTCTTCGAATCCTTGCAGAAAAATTGATCAGGAATGCTTATTCAATGGCATGACACGGCAGGTTTCGGCAACGCCGAGAAACGCATCGATCGGCTAGAACTTCGGCACGACGCCGTCTCGTTCGACGAACAGCACGCGCGCCTCTTCCATGCCGCTCGCAGCCGGCACCGCCACCACAAACACTTTTTTCCCCGCGATCAAGTCCGCCCTGCTTGCATCCGTCAGCGTCACAACCGGCACGTTGTCCGGAACGGTAACCACATTGGATCCACCCTTGTACGACAGTTGAAGCTCCCGCCCATGGACGCCGGTGACGACCGAGGCGACATTGGCATTCGTCATGGTGCTGTTCGGCCCGAAGTCGTAGGGGAAATGTCCTTCGCCCGTGCCACGCGCCGCTTCCGGGAACACGATGAGTGCTGTCGCCGTCAATTTCCCGCCTGCCCCCGTGAGCGCGGCGGCCCCGACATAGGTACCGACCTTCGCATCGGCCAGGCTCGCGGCCTTGAGCGCAGCCACCGCGAGCGTCGGGCTGACATGAACCATCAAGGTATCGCCACTGTTCCGATGCACGGTCAGCACATCGCCCTGGAACGACACGATGTCGCCACGAATTCGCTCCGGTTTTCCTGCAGGCGCCTGCGCATGCGCTGCGCATGCAATCGCCACGGTGGTCAGCAGCACGCCAAGCTTGTAACGGTTTAACACAAGTGTCTCCATCTGAATGAACACGGCCATGGATGAGAAATCCATTCACAACACGTGATAGGTTGGCGGTGGAGCGATCACTCGACGGAATGATGGTCCAATCAAGGGGCTCACAGCGACGTCGACACTGTACAAAAACCATGCCCTGGCGAATACTGCTCCGATCGACAACTTTGACACCGATTCAGCCATGCAAATCGTCGTCCTCGCGCTCGAGGGGGTATTCGATACCGGCCTCACCGCAGTGCTTGATGGATTGGCCACAGCCAACAGCCTGATAGAAGAAACGGGAATGGCCGTCGCGGCGTTCGACGTCATCGTGGCGGGAGTGCGTCCTGAAGTACGCACGGCGCTGGGCCTGCAAGTGCCTGTTCGTGATGTCGGAGATATCCCCACTCCGGAATGGGTCATCCTGCCGGCGCTCAATCGAACGACACAAGAAAAACTGATACCGACACTGGCCCGGCACGATGTTCTCGACGCGCTGGCCGCATTGCGTTTATGGCACGGCAACGGCGCGCGCATCGCGGCTGCCTGCACGGGCACCTTCGTGCTCGCGGAAAGCGGCCTGCTCGACGGCTGCGAGGCCACCACCACCTGGTGGTTGTCGCCGCTGTTTCGGCAGCGCTATCCCAAGGTGCGGCTCGATGCGAATCGCATCGTCGTGCGCAGCGGCGATGCACTGACCGCTGGCGCCGCACTCAGTCATCTCGATCTGGCACTCTGGTTGATTCGTAACCACAGCCCCGAACTCGCCTCATTAGTTGCCAAGTATCTGGTGTTCGACGTCAGGCTGTCACAGTCCGCTTATGCAATCTCGGATCATCTATCGCACTCCCATCCGCTCGTCGAGCGGTTCGACGGCTGGGCACGGATGCACCTCGGCTCCACGATCTCGCTCGAGGATGCAGCCGATGCCCTCGCAACCAGCGCGCGCACGCTGACACGCCGCCTCGGCGAAGTGCTCGGCAAGACGCCCATCGAATATATCCAGGACCTGCGAGTGGAACGCTCGATCCATCTGCTCAAGACGAGCAAGCTCACCCTGGATCAAATTGCAGAGCAAGTCGGTTATGCAAACGGCGCCACCTTGCGCGCATTGCTGCGCCGGCGGATGGGCAAGGGTGTACGCGAATTGCGAGCATCGTGAATGCGCCTCGATACCGAGGTGGCAGGTCAAACCGCAATCAACGCTTTCTCTTGAAAATTGCGGATTGACTGATCCTCACCGAAGTGGGCTTCGTGGCCGCCGCCGGCTCATACCACACGAAACACTTCGACCGACGCCTTCAATCGCATTGCCTGTTCTTCCAACGCATGCGCAGCGGCCGTCCCCTGCTCCACCAACGCCGCGTTCTGCTGCGTAGCTCCGTCCATTTGCGTTACCGCGACATTAACCTGATCGATACCCGAGCTTTGCTCCAGTGCGGCCCCGGCTATTTCATGCACAAGGCTGACCATGCGTGCAATGGCTTCACGCGTTTGTCCGAGCGTGACACCGGTACGTTCGACCAACTCCGTGCCATCGCCAACCCGCTCGACCGATGCCTGAATCAGCTCACGAATTTCTTTCGCCGCGTTGGCACTGCGTTGCGCCAACGTACGCACTTCACCTGCAACCACTGCGAAGCCACGCCCTTCCTCCCCAGCTCGTGCCGCTTCTACAGCGGCATTCAACGCGAGAATGTTGGTCTGAAAAGCAATCCCTTCGATTACTGAAATAATATCGACCATCCGGCTTGACCCGTCAGCAATCTCGCGCATCGAAGCAACGACTTCAGTCATCATCTGATTGCTGCGCTCGGTTACGTTCGCCGCAGACTCGGCAACGTTGGTGGCTTCTTTTGCGTTATCTGCGGTACGTCTCACCATCGACGTGATCTGCTCCATGCTGGCGGCGGTTTCCTGCAATGACGCGGCCTGGCTTTCGGTTCGCTGCGATAGATCGCGGTTGCCGCTGGCAATCTGCTGGGATGCAGTAGCCACGTGATCAGCCGACGATTTGATCTCGGTAATGATTTTCGTCAATGCATCACGCATTCTTTTCATCGCGGACATCATGCTGCTGATGTCGTGTGAGCCGACTTTGATGTCGACGCATAGATCCCCCGACGCAATGGATTCGGCGACGCCCATTGCATAGGCCGGATCGCCACCGATCTGACGCTGCAAGCTTTTAGTGGACTGCACCACGATAATCGCCAACACAACGCCAATTACCAGCAAAATGCTGCCGCTAGCGATCAAATTTTCGAAAAAAGCCGCTTCGATGTCATCCGTGTAGAGCCCTGTGATCAGAATCCAATTCCACGGCCCGAAGCTTCGTGCATAGCCGGTTTTCGGTACTTCCTCGCTCGTTCCGGGGCGAGGAAATGAGTATTTAATAAAGCTGCCGTTGGGTGTTTGTGCGGCCCGCAATAGCATTTCGTACAACGGCCTACCGTGAGAATCTGAAAAACCTCGAACCGATTTTCCGATCATCTCGGGATTGGGATGCAACACCATCACTTCATCGGTAGTCATCACGCCGAAGTAGCCGTCTTTACCGAAACGCATTGCGTGAATTCGAGAGGCGGCCTGTTTTTGCGCATCTGCGAGTGTCAATGCACCATTTTTCACCATCTCGTCATACTGAGATAAAACGTTATATGCTGCATCCGACACGTTGAAGAGACCCATATGACGCTCTTCAATTCTCACTTGGCGTGTCTGATTCGCACCAAATATCGACAGTATCATCAAGCCAAGCAAGCTCACCAAGAGAGGCAGCCATAGTTTTTGAACAAAAGTCAAGCGTCTCATGAAATCATCCGTCAATATTTAAAATAATTCACTCCCCCAACCTCCCCAGTTAACGGATAACCAAAAATAAACTTGAACACTCCGTTCAAATAATTTCAAATCCGTCTAAATATTAAAATCAATTATCATGTGTAATTAATTTTACTAATACAAGCCTCCCTCAATTTTTAAAAAAAGGAGATTTCTGTTGGAATGAGCGAAGCGACCGCGAGTGTCGAGGCGTTGGTCGAAGTGGATCCGGCGCTGCGCTCGCTCCAACTGGCACGTGCCCCTGGCCCGACCGCATCCGGCGTTTGGTACGGTGACGGTGCGACCTGAAAGAACGGGAGCACGAGAACAACAAGCCATGCAGTCGCCGGCCGAGTCAATGCTCGGCAATTCGGATCTGAAGGACTTTCTGTCGCGAGAGTTGCCAGGCTGCAAGCCGAATGCGAAGCGGTCCGAACTTTGATGACCGAACGCGCGATGGGTATCACCGCGGCTTGCAGGCTGGCGGAGTTTCGCACTCGTTGTTCCGCTACGAGTCGCGTCGAACCGACGACGACCAGGCGCTGACGTAGCGAACAGCGCCTATTGCAGCACAGAAGCGACGCCGTGACGGCAGGCGTCGAGATCAACGAGGTCTACTTGAGAATCAAATGAAATTCACGACAGCCACTCAGGTAATGCTTGCTGCAAGGCCATCGAACTCAGCATCCGTCGGTCCCGCTTCCGAAACGCGGTGCGTGGAATCTCGCCGATCACGATCAGCATTTCCGGGATCTTGATCGCGGCCAATTGAAGCCTGAGATCCTGTAACACCACTTCGGGTAAAAACGAAGGCACATCGGCCGGCACGACAAAGGCGATGATCCTTTGGCCCAACTTATCGTCGGGCACGCCGACCACGGCGGCATCGAAGATTGTGGAATGGCTGCATAGAGCGGTCTCGATCTCGACAGGTGAAATATTTTCGCCATCCTGAACAATCACCTGCTTCTTGCGAAATGCATAGTGAAGCTCACCATTTTCGTCCTGCCACAGCATGTCGCCACTACGGAACCAGCCGCTTTCCAGCTCATCGCGGGCGATCTGATTTCCCTCCCAATACCCCAGCAGCATGTGCTCGGCCCGTATGCACAGTTCCCCGACCTGACCACGCGGCACTTCGACCCCAGCGTCGTTCATCAGCTTCGCGCGGTTTTCGTTGATCGCGAGAGTTCCACGCTGATTTCCGGGACCGACAAAACCGGCCCCCTCAGTCATGCCCAGATAGTTCCTGAGCGAGCATCCGAAGGCATCGGAGAAGTGCTCATAGAGATCCTCGGGTGCTGCATCGCCCGCGACGAAGCACGAGGTCATGGAATGAATGCTTCGTGACCTGCTGCGTTGCGCCTTGACCAACTCACTTGCGCCAAACGGCGAGGTCAGAAGCCAATCACAATCGAATCGCTCTATCGCGTCCAAAAAAGCGGGCGCTTGGAAGTCACGGCATTCCGGAAAGACGAACGTCTTGCCCGCCTTCACCGCGCAAGCAAAAAGCATCGCTCCCGGTGCGTGGTAAAACGGCGTCGGCGCCAGCATGACTCGCGTTCTCTCCGGCACCAACCCGAGCCGGGAAGGCCCCATCTCGGTGAGCGAGATCTGACTGTGTGCGACAAGCTTCGGATCCCCTGTCGTGCCGGACGTCATGAGCAGCACGGCTGGCGCGTCGGCGTCGAACTCCACGTGCTCCAGAGCATGTCGGGGTTCCTGCGAAAACAATTCATCCAGCGAACGATAGGTTCCCTCGCTGGCCTCTCCGTCCACGATGATTCGTCTACCTGCTTGCAGTAATGCAGTATCAACGTGCTGCAACTCGTCTTGAAGATCCTGGTGACCGAAGTAGCAGGCAGGGCGAATTCTTTCGATGATCCGCCTGATTTCCGGCCCCTTCAAACCTGTATTGATTGGCACGGCGACAGCGCCGATCGCCATGACTGCCACGAAGATCAATGCAGCCGGGATGCCGTTTCCAAGATGGATGACGACCCGGTCTCCTCGGCCCACCTCAAGTGCGCTCAAAGCATGGCGCAGAGCATCGACTCGGTCGGCAAACTGTTTAAAATCCAGCGTCTGCTGCCCCTGAGCCAACGCAAGGACATGGGGGAAATTGCCCGCGTGCGCGTATAGCGCGTCGACGATCGCAATTCCTTCTCGTGGCAATGCAGACTGCACATCTGGACCATCAAATTTCATTTCGATCAGCCCTTTACTTTATAAAAATTCCATCAGGTATTTCGACCCGTTGGCATCGTTGAGTCGAAACAGTGGATTCCGCTCGCGATAACGCAAGCGGAACATCCGAGTGCCCGGCAGATTCCGACCATTCCTTGAACATGCCCGATTCACGAACTGACTACGCCTCGTGTAGCGGCAAACCGAACGCGTCTAGAAGGCGTACATGACGGGCTCATCGCGCATCGTGACCCATTGCCAACGCGTGAGTTCTTCCCAATTGGCCGGGCCGCCGATCGACGATCCATTACCTGAGTGGCCGACGCCGCCGAATGGGTTGTTCGCGTCTTCGTTGTTGGTCTGATCGTTGATGTGGATATGCCCGACCTTCAAGCGCTCGCTGATCTGCATCGCCCGCTTGATCGACGTCGTGATGATGCCCGCAGCGAGACCGTACTCCGATGCATTGGCAAGTTCGATTGCCTCATCGTCGGTATCGAATGTCGTGATCCCTACCACGGGTCCGAATGCCTCCTCGCGGAAAACGGACATATCGCTTTTCACGTCCGTCACGAGCGTTGCCGGGAAAAGCAAGCCGTCGGGGGTACCACCGGCCAGCACTCGCGCGCCCTGTGCAACCGATCGGTCGACCACGTCTTTCACCGCTTTTACCTGGGCCTCGCTGATCAATGGACCGAGCGCCGATTCGGGTGAATTCGCGGCGCCAACCTGAAGTCGTTGGGTTCGCTCGACGAGTTTTTCGATAAAGGTGGCGGCAATGGAGGACTGCACCAGCACTCTACCGGTCGCCATGCAGATCTGGCCTTGGTGCAGAAACGCACCGAACGCCGCGTTCGACGCCGCTCGGTCGATGTCCGCATCGTCGAGCACGATCAGCGTATTGTTTCCGCCTAACTCCAGCGAGACCTTCTTCAGATTGCCGCTGGCGCTTCGCCCCACGGCACGTCCGGCATCGGTCGAGCCGGTAAACTGGATCATGTCGACATGCGGATCGTCGCAGAGTTGTTGGCCGATTTCAGCGCCGCCCGGCAGCACGTGCAGGACGCCCGGCGGCAGGCCAGCCTGTTCGAACAGCCGTGCAAGATAGAACCCGCCGCACACCGCGGTGCGAAGATCCGGCTTGAGTACCACCGCGTTACCCAGCGCCAACGCGGGGGCCAGCGTCCGAATCGCCAAATAGAGCGGAAAATTGAATGGCGCGATGATGCCTATCACGCCACGCGGGCGCCGGCGCGCGATGCTCAACCGGCCGGTATCGCTCGGCAACATGAGACCTTGCGGCTGGATCGGCAGTGCCGCTGCCGCGTGGATGCATCGGATCGAAACATCGACTTCATAATCGGCCTTGTTTTGGATCGAGCCACTCTCATTCACCAGGCTGGCCGCCATCTCGGCGCGATGCCGCTCGGCCAGTGCAGCGGCACGACGAATCACGGCGGCACGTGCACCGTAGGACCAGCTCGCCCAATCCTGCTGTGCGGAGGCCGCACGGGCACATGCTTCATTGATCTCGTCCTTCGACGGGATGCCGACGGTGCCAAACGGCGCATCGGCTCCCGGTCCGGTCAACGTGGATCGGGTGTTTCCAGGTCGCCATCCGGACGAGAAAAACCGCCCGTCCCATAGATCCGAAGGTAACAGCCCTGCTTCCATTGATTCCGACACTTTGTCGCTCTCCTAAATAATATTCCGAGACTCTAAAAAATCGTCAGCCAGCCGACACCGAGTTACAGGCGATACTCGTTGCGAATAAACGATCCGGCGCGCTCCCCGATCACCACGCATGGCGCCATCGGGTTTCCGGTTGTAATGCGCGGCATGACGGACGCGTCAGCAATGCGCAGGTTGTCGATACCATGGACCTTCAAGTTCCCACCCACAACCGACATGTCGTCGGTGCCCATCTTGGCCGTGCAGCTCTGGTGCCAGTACGTGACCGCCGCATCCCGGATGAACGCGTCGATTTCGTCGGGATTGCTGGTGCCCGGCAGTACCTCACGTTGCACAAAAGGGGCTAGCGGCGAGGCATTGCCGATTTCGCGCATGAGCCTGATGCACGCCCGCGCCGCCGCGACGTCCGCCGGGTGCGACAGCGCGTTGTGTTCGATGCGCGGGGCAGCAAGCGGATCTGATGATGCGAGGCGCACGCGACCACGGCTGTGCGGCTGGGCCAGCCCGGCGAACATCGTCCAACCGTGCTCGGGAATACCGCGTACCGCCGTCTGCGGGCTGGGCACCGGAAATTCGGCCTGACACAACAGAAGGTCGGGCGCGTCCAGTTGCGGCTGACTCTTCCAATAAATCGTGACCTCGTTGCCCGTGCCGCGCGGTGCGATCGGCTCCCGATACTCCCAAATGCATCCAAACGAGAGATGGTCCTGCAAGTTCTGGCCAACACCCGGCAAGTGATGGGCAACGGGAATCGCCAACCGTTCGAGTTCCCGGGAGTCACCGATCCCCGACAGCATCAACACCTTCGGCGTTTGCAAGGCACCCATCGACAGCACCACTTCAGTCGACGCAAACACCTGCTCGACGCGGCCACCGTGGAGAATTTCGACACCCACGGCACGACGCCCGTCCAATAAGACCCGCGTGACCACCGTGTCACGCAGCACGGTCAGATTCGCTTGATGGAGCTTGGGCGCAACGTAGGCACGATAGACGGAATGGCGCTTGCCGTTCCATGTCGCCGTTTCGGTCAACGAGCAACCGCCGTCACGCTCCATCATCACGCCGTTATAGCTGTCGTACCCCGGGATGCCGACCTGCTGCGCTGCATCGAGCGTCGCGAGCGCGACGGGATGGGCGTTGAGATTCGGTTCGATGTGCATCGGCCCACTGGTGCCACGGTACGTCGGATCTGCCGGGCCATGCCAGGATTCGATGCTTCGGTACAGATTCCGCACCGAGTCGTAGCCCCATCCTTCATCGCCGGTCTGTGCCGCGAAATGATCCCAATCGGATCGATGTCCACGCGCCCACAGCATCACGTTGATGCTCGAGCCACCGCCGAGTACCTTTCCCATTGACATCGGCAAGACGCGGTTGTGCAGATGCGGGTTCTCTTCCGCAACAAAGCCCCAATCGCGTTCGCTGCCGAGATTGGCCGGCCACATCGCCGGTTCCATGACCGGCGACACGTCGTCGGTGCCGCCCGCTTCGATCAGCAGTACGCGAGCGGAACCGCCTTCCGCGAGTCGACTGGCGACGACCGACCCGCTGCTGCCGCTGCCGCACACGATGAAGTCGTAGCGCGCCTCCAGTGCCTTCTTTTGCCCAATAGGATCCGCGGTGGACCGTGCGGCCGACGCACCGTCAGTCAACATAATGACCTCCTGTCACTCAGTGAAACTTGCCCTGGCCTCGGAAGAAGCCCCAAGCCAGCATTCTGACATCAATTTCAATTTTTCCGATACTATCAAATTTATCAAATATGCATGCTGCCTGTTCGGGCAACGATGCGAGGTCGGCCTTCTCTCGACGAGCCTCGCCATCCAGGAATGGAGGCGCCCGTGGAGAGAAATCCACCATGAGATAATTACGAGATCTGAAGAGGACACCATGACCGACGAGATATTGACCACGGCTGCGGCTGCGGGGCTGCTGGGCGTTTCGACGCGCACGGTTCAGTTGTGGATCGAGGGGGGCACGCTTGCCTCGTGGAAAACACCGGGAGGCCATCGGCGAGTACGCCGTTCGGCGGTCGAGGCCGTGATTGCAACGCAGATGTCGACGGCTCGACGCAGCTCCGCGCTCGTTACACTGATCGCGGCGCAGCCTGCCTTGGACATCTACCGTGCGATGTTGCTGCCCGTCGCGGAATGCGTCGTCGATGCCTATGACAATCCCCTGACGGCAATGCGCGCCATCGGCGCGCGAGCGCCGTTCGCGATCGTCATCGATGTGGAATCGTTCAACCTGCAGCGCGCGACATTGATGGATGAGTTGTTGAAAGATGCGCGGCTATCGCACACATCGGTCATTGCGATCTCTCGCAAGCCGCCAGGCACCGGTTCCCAGGCTGCTGATCGAACGGGACGCATGTGTCGCATTCCGGCTGCAACAGCCGACACGGAGCTGCCGGCCACGTTGCGTCGACTGTTCGTCAAGGCAGCCTCGATCCAGCACGGAGAAGCCGTACCCAACTATCCGTTTCCGGTCGCCGCGAACGAGGCGGATCGATTGCTTGCCGTGCAGCACAGCGGCCTGCTAGGTTCCAATGCAGAGGCGGAATTTGACCGCCTGACACGCATGGCGAGCAGTATCGTCGCCACGCCTTTTTCGCTGGTGACATTGCTGACGCGTGACGAACAGTGGTTCAAGTCGCGCCACGGCATGGCGCTCGAAGCCACGCCACGGGACTGGGCGTTCTGCAATTACACGATTTTGCAGCGCGGCGTATTTGCAGTGCATGACTTGTCGAAAGACGCGCGTTTTTCATCGATTCCAGGCGTCGTCCAGGCGCCGCAGTTGCGCTTTTATGCGGGCGCGCCCATTTTCGACGAGCAAGGCTTTGCGCTCGGCTCGGTATGCGTGATGGATATCAAGCCGCGCCGCCTGAGCGAGATGCAAAAAACACTGCTGCTGGATCTCGCCGCAGTCGCAACGGACGAAATACGCCTCGCAAAATTTCGGCACGACGCGAGCGCCAGTTAAGGCGGCAGTTCGGCGCACCAGCCGATGAATGCCGGGGTCGGTTCGCCCAGGCCCTTCGAACATTGCGATCATCCGATCAATGAACACGTGCATTCACGTGTTCGAAATGGAATGCGGTCGGGCGACATTCACATTGATATCCGGATGATCCGTCAACATCATGAACTCACGTAGCGGGTGCGGGTGTTCACGCCATTGTTGATCCGCCCCACCGACATCGAACGCCATGACTCGATGAGGAATGTTCATCGCATGGGCGAGTGGAATAAATTCGTTCTGGCCAAAGACATCACGAAAACGCAGCGCTGCGTACTGGCGATCAAGCGGCTTTCTTGCCGCGACGACCATCCACTCGACGCCTTCTCGCAAACAGAGCAGGTAGAACGCCTTGAACAGGCCCATCTTGACCGTTCTACCTCGCTCTCCCGCCACCACCGCCAAGCGGTTTGCATTGGCCATGCTCCCTGAAATCCACTCGGGCAACTCCACCGATTGCGCGATGCGCAGCGGCGCAGCGTGATTGGTCTGAATCCGCATCGTCCCCAGCGGGCTACGATCGTGCTTTGATTCTGCGAGCAGCGTAAAGCTGTTCGGGCCGTAGTCGTCCGGCTCGGATTGCCGCATCGTCGATGCGAACTCCGGGACATGGCGCATGTATGCCGCGTGACGCAACATCAGCGCACGCTCAAGCGCCTGATCGTCGGCAACGATGCGTATCGTGAAAGCGAGGCATCCTTTTTTTCGCTGAGACCGAATTGCGGTGGCTACGATCTCCGCTTCCGAACTTGAAGAGACTGGGCTTGTCATCGAAGATTGATGTCGTTTCTGTCGAACCAGATTGGCTACATCTCCTATTCGCAAGATCGAGCCCGACGGTTACAGCCGAGGAAAATTTTCTCCTCTGCCAACGGCCCGCCGCCCCTGCGCATTGGCCGAAGCAGCTGTGCCGACACCAGGGCAGCATCGACACGTTCGTCGTTCGCTTTGATAGTACAAAAAAATCCATTGAAAACAATCCCTTAAAAGATAATTCCACAAAAAAATCGAATTGCTTTCGTGTCAATAAAATTTCCACGTAGGTTCACCAAAACCGAACGGGCGCACGACTCGTCGGATCAAGCCCAAAGGTGGTCGGAGATGTGGACTGAATCCAACTTGCAAGGAAATTTGCCGTCGGCGATCAACAGTAGCCGCATGGCTTCGGCTTCCGAGAATCTGCTCACCTGGGAAACCGAACTGTCGCGCGCGTTGATGCCGATGCGGTTTGAGCGCACGCATCGGCCCGGTTTCGGCACACTCGAATACCAGGGCAGGTTCCTCCATTTATCGAACCTGCGGCTCGGCCAGATCTCCACGTGCGGCATGATTTCGACATCTCGCGAGGCCGCCGCCAAAGGCTTTCTGAAATTTCTGTTCGTCACGGCGGGCAATAGCCGGATCCTGCAAGGCGGCCGCTCGATCTCGGTAACCGCGAACACCTGGACAGCCTATGATCCGTCCATGCCTTATCGCCTTGACAGCGAATCCGGCTTCGAATGTTTCGCCGCAATCATGCCGGCCAGCGTGGCCGCCGTACCCGCCGCATTGCTCGACGATTTGACGGCCTACGTCAGCGAGACGCAGGGCAGTGCACATCTGGCGCTCGACCTCATCAAGCTCGCACTGGTCGGTCAAACCGGCGACTTGCGCGAGCAGGAGCGCGCTGCGGCGGCCACGGCCATCATGACGCTGCTTGAAGCGGCCATGCATCGGCGCTGCGAGGAAGGCGGCCTGCCGCGCGGCATCCAGAAGGAAGCGCACCTGCGTCTATTGATCGATCGGTACATCCTCACCCATTACGCAGATCCATCGTTTTCGGTGGATGACCTCGCACGAATGGCCGCGATCTCGCGCCGCACGCTCTACAACCTGTTCAAGGCCACCGGCAACACGCCGTATCAGGCGCTCCAGAAGCAGCGCCTCGACGCCAGCGTCGTCATGCTCGGCGACCCCGAGCAATGCCAATTGAGCGTGACGGAAATCGCACTGAACGCCGGGTTTCCCGACGCATCGCATTTTTCCCGGCTGTTCCGCAGCCACATGGGCGTCGCGCCGTCCGAATATCGCAACGCAAAACGCCACGCGCGTTAGCCGTTGCACGAATTGGCTGGCACTCTGCATCGAGAGGCGTGCGCCACCGGTTCGTTCTCCTTAGAGTGGTTCGACGGTTTCCCGGAAATCGTCAACACAACCACCAACATGGAAGCCACGCGCCGAATCCGGCGGCGGCATCCCCATGACATAGGAGATAGTCGATGAGTGAGCAATGTGTCCACGCGCACGCGGTAGTCGAATACGGTGCGCCGCTCGTTCACCAGCAAACGGCGTTGCCGGTGCCCCAAGGCAAGGAAGTGCTCGTCCGCGTGCTCGCCTGCGGCCTGTGCCACACCGATATCCACGTCCATGAAGGGCATTTCGATCTGGGCGGCGGCAACAAGCTGCCGCTGGATGCAATCGGCATCCATCCCCCGGTGGTCATGGGCCACGAGCCGTTTGGCCGGATCGTCGGATTCGGGCCGGATTCGGGCTTGCGCCCTGTCGACATCGGGCGCGAGGTCATCGTGTATCCGTGGCTCGGCTGCGGCACGTGCGAAGCGTGCGAATCGGGCGACGATCAGATGTGCGTCACGCCCGACGTGATCGGCATGCAACGGCCGGGCGGGCATGGCGATCACGTGATCGTCCGAGAAGCGAGATTCCTGGTGGACGCCACCGGCGTCGACCCGGTCCTGGCCGGTTCGTACGCGTGCTCGGGGCTCACCTCGTACGCCGCGCTGAAGAAGCTCGACATCGACAAGCGCAAGTGGATCGGCATCATCGGCGTCGGCGGCGTGGGCCTGATGGCCGTGGCGATCGCGAAGGCGGTCGGCTTCCAGAACGTCGTGGCCATCGACATCAGCGACGAGAAGCTCCAGATGTCGGTCGAACAGTACGGCGCGAGCCTGGCCATCAACACTCGTTCGCCGGATGCGCTCGCCAAACTGCAGGAGGCCACCGGCGGCCTGTCGGGCATCATCGATTTCGTCGGCTCGAACGACACCGCCGCGTTTGCCGTGTCCGCGTTGAAAGCGAGCGGACGGCTGGTCGTGGTCGGCCTCTTCGGTGGCGAAATCACCGCCTCGATTCCGCTGGTCGCCATCAAGCAATTGCAGATCAAGGGCTCGCTGACCGGCAACATCGCAGAACTGAACGAATTGATGGAATACGTCCGCGCCGGCTCGGTGAAATCGATTCCCGCTCATGCCGTGCCCATCGATCGCGTCAACGAGGCCATGGCCGAGCTGAAATCCGGCAAGGTTTCCGGCCGCATCGTCCTGACCCACCCCGAACACGCTTGAACCCATTCGAGAGCCCCCAAATGAAACATTTTCGTCTTCCCGTCGATGCCACGGCAGAGCAGATTCAAGCGCAACTGACCCGCATGAAGCATGCTCAGAACGAAAGCGGTCCGCCGTCGATCGCGATCCGCAAGGATCGGATCGAGCGCGCGCTCGACCTGATCCTGAGCAACCGCCACGCCATCGTCGCGGCGATCAGCGAGGACTTCGGCAATCGCAGCCTCGATCAATCGATGTTCGGCGACATCCTCTCGTCGGCCGAAGCGCTGCGTTACAACCGCGACCATGTCGAGGAATGGGCCCGCGCCGCCGACACGTTCGAGCCGGCGCCGGGCATCAAGGCGCGCGTCGAATATCAGCCGCTCGGCGTGGTGGGCATCATCAGCCCCTGGAATTTCCCGATCGTCCTGGCGTTCAGCCCGATCGCCAACGCGTTCGCGGCCGGCAACCGGATCATGCTGAAGCCGTCGGAACACACACCGCGCACCTCCGACCTGGTCGCCGAACTGATCGAGAAATACTTCGACTCGGACGAACTGACCACTGTCGTCGGTGGTCCGGCAAGCGGCGCGGCGTTCAGCCGGCAGGCGTTCGATCACCTGATTTTCACCGGCAGCACGCAGGTCGCACACCACGTGATGAAAGCCGCGGCGGATAACCTCGTACCGGTCACGCTCGAACTCGGCGGCAAATCGCCGGTGATCGTGGCGGCCGACGCAAACCTGAAATCCGTGGCCGAGCGCGTCCTGACGGTCAAGACCTTCAACGCCGGCCAGATCTGCCTCGCGCCCGACTACGTGCTGATTCGCCCGGAAAAGATCGATGAGTTCGTCTCGCATGCAACGGCGGCCATCAAGCAGATGTATCCGACCATCAAGGACAACGACGACTACACCTCGATGGTCAATGCACGCGGCTTCGAGCGCCAGCAGGCACTGAGCGCCGACGCCAAGGCCAAGGGCGCAACGGTGCTGCAACTCGGCCCGAAGGAAGATCTGTCGGATCCCGTCGTGCGCAAGGTGGCGCCGGCTCTGGTCGTCGGCGCGACGGAAGACATGCGTGTGCTGCAGGAAGAGGTTTTCGGCCCGATTCTGCCGATCGTTCCATACACCGACATCGATGAAGCGATCGCCTTCATCAATGCACGGCCACGCCCGCTCGCGCTCTACTATTTCGGCGAAACGGCGAGCGAGCTCGATTATGTGAGCGCCCGGACCACGGCCGGCGCGGTTGTCGCGAACGATGCCATGACGCATGTGTTCTTCGACACGCTTCCGTTCGGCGGCGTCGGCGCCTCCGGGATGGGCCACTACCACGGCGAATTCGGGTTCCGCGCCTTGAGCCATGCCAAGCCGGTTCTGGTTCAGAGCATCGGCGGCGAATTCAATCTGTTGATGCGCGCGCCGTATGATTCGTCCCAGCGCGAATTGGTCTCCAACCTGATCGGCGGCCAGGACTAACGTCCACCACGCCTCGCGCTAGCGGCTTGCATCACGCCATGGCTGTTGAATTCCTGCAGATCGGTATCGATGCCGGGGTGGGCAGCGCGGCTGCGTTGCACGTCCGGGCGCGAGGCACTGCAACGGCGCCGACGTGCTGGCCGAGACCTTCACGATGCCGCGTTCTGCTTGCCGGAACGCGGCATCGTCAGCCATGCGTGACGCGGCGGCGGGCGCGGGCGCGACACGTTCGACCGGCTTGATGACCGCGCCCAGTTTGGCTGGTGGCCTCGAACAGGCGCAGCGTCGTCAGATCGAAATGGATACAGTTGAAGCAGCTACGATTCGCTTTTCAGACGGCGAGCCGGACGTCGTCAGGAAGCCTGAACGACGAAACCTGGGTCCGCAGCGATGCGGCCTGCGTTTCGAGCGCGCTCGCAGCGGCCGCGATCTGCTCGACGAGCGCCGCGTTCTGCTGGGTCACCTTGTCGATTTCGGCCACGGCGATGCTGATCTGGGCGATGCCCGAGCTTTGCTCCTTCGAAGCGTCGAGGATCTCCGACGTGCTCGACGTCATGCGCCGCACCGCGCCTTCGATCTTGTCCATCGCCTCGCCGGCCTGCTGAGCGTAGCGCGTGCCCTGCTCCACGCCGTTGCGCGAATTCTGGATCAGCGCCGCAATTTCCTTCGACGCACTCGACGAGCGCTGCGCCAGCGTGCGCACTTCCGCCGCCACCACTGCGAAGCCACGCCCTTGCTCACCGGCCCGCGCCGCCTCGACCGCCGCGTTCAGCGACAGGATATTGGTCTGGAATGCGATGCTGTCGATCAGGTCGACGATGCCGGAAATCTGGGTCGCTTCGCGATCGATGTCGTGCATCGACGCCACCATCCGTCCCACCACGTCGGACCCGGCCTTCGCCGCGAGCAGCGTTTCGTGAACCACGGCCTGGGTTGCCGTGGCGTTCTCGTCGGTCTTGCCGACGGTGGCGTTCAATTCCTCCATGCTCGAGGCCGTCTGCTGAAGCGCCGCCGCTTGCCGCTCGGTACGCTGCGAGAGATCGAGATTGCCAGCGGCAATTTCCGAGCTGCCAATGGAGATCGCTTCGGCCAGCGCCTTGACCGACGCGATGATGCCGGCCAGTTGAGCCTGCATCTCCTGCATCGAATGCAGCACGCTGGATGCGTTATTGCCTTGTGGCCGCACCGGAGCCGACAGGTCGTGCCCCGCGATCTGCCTGACGATCTCGACCGCATATTCGGGTTCGCCGCCGAGCGAGCGGCGCAAGCTCCGGTTGACCGCCAGCATCACGGCAATCAGCACGGCAGCAAGCACGAGCACCGCCACGATGGTGCGCACCACCGATTCGTAAACCGATGCATTGATGTCGTCGATATAGGTGCCGGTGACCAGCATCCATCCCCACGGCGCATAGGCCGCCACGTAGCCGATCTTCGGCACCGGCTCGCTGCTACCCGGCTTCGCCCACACGTATTGGATGAAACCCTGCCCTTCGCTGCGCGCAATGCGTATGCTCTCCGCCCAGACATGAAAGCCGTTCTTGTCCGCCATCTGCGCCGCATTGGTATGTTCGAGCTGCGGCATGAACGGGCTGAGCAGGATGTTTACGTCCTGATCCGCGATGGAAAAATAGCCGTTCTTGCCATAGCGCAGCACGCGCACCGCCGCCAGCGCCTCGGCCTGCGCCTGCTCCTTCGACAACTCGCCTCGCTCCGCCTTGTCGCCGTAGTGCTTGATGATCGACATCGCCGTATCGGACACGCGCCCCAGCATCGCCTTTCGTTCCTCGATACGCACCGAACGCATTTCGATCATGCTGAAGACGGCAACCGCCAGGATGCAGGCCAGACTCACGAACAACTGAATCCAGAGCCGCTTGGAAAAGGAAAGTTTCGACATGGTCGGTTCTCACGCACCGAGGGCGATGCAGGTTGATTCGGAATGGCATGCACAACGCCAGGCAGGCGGCATGGTAGACATCTCCCGGTACGCTGTCGCGCGATTGCGTCGGCGCAATCGCGAGCG
>NZ_BAAILN010000004.1:0-35183 GCF_054589155.1 Burkholderia sp. 3C | reverse complement strand
CGGCGGCGCCTCGCTTGCGAAGGCGCCGCCGGGCCGCGATCCGTTTACCGCTTGTCTTCCGCTCCAGCCTCCGACTCCGCGAACGGCAGCGTCTGCTGCCCGTTCGCGCGCATCCCGAACACGTTCAGCGTCATCGCCACCAGCGCGTAGTAGCCGAGCAAACCCACCAGATTGATGACCACCACCGCACCGAAGCGCGCTGCCGCTGCGTCATAGGTCGCGTCGGACACGCGCTGCGTCTCGTAAAGCTCGGTCGAAAAACGATGGATCAGCGCGTCGTCGGCATCGTCGAACACGGGCGTGTCGCCGCACAGGATCGCTTTGGCCACCGCCTCCGGCACGCCGGCCTGCAGCGCGATCGGCAGATGGATATACCACTCGGCCTGCGAGCGCCAGCGCGCGGCCGTGACGAGAATCGCCAGTTCGGACAGGCGCAGCGGCAAGCCGGTTTCGTAGCGGCAGAACGCACCGAGCCGCTGTGCGTGCTGCGCGAGTTCGGGGCTGTGGATCCAGCCGAGGAACGGGCCGTTCAGGTTGCCGCGCGGGCCGGCGAGGATTTCGTCGAGCACCGCGCGTTGCGCGTCGGTGGCCTGGGCGGTGTCGAACGGGGGAAGGCGGTCGGTCATGTCGGTTCCAGTGTCGAAAATCGGTAGGGGAGCGAGCGCGCTTATCGTAACGCGCCGCTCGACGCGAGCGCCGCATCGAGCGCATCGGCCAGCCGCTCGACGATCGTCTCGATCTGCGCGGCGGTGCTGATGAACGGCGGCGCGAGCAGCACGTGATCGCCTTGCCGCCCGTCGATCGTGCCGCCCATCGGATACACCATCAGCCCGCGCGCCATCGCCTCGCGCCTGAGCGCCGCGTGCAGCTTCAACGCGGGATCGAACGGCGCCTTGCTGTCGCGGTCGGCCACGAACTCGACGCCGACGAACAGGCCGCGCCCGCGTACGTCGCCCACCGCGGCATGATCGGCGAAGCGTTCGCGTAGTTGCGCGCGCAACTGTTCGCCGCGCGCCAGCACGTTGTCGAGCAGGTGCTCCTCGGCGATCACGCGCTGCACTTCGAGCGCGGCCGCGCAGGCGATGGCATGGCCGAGATACGTATGGCCGTGTTGAAAGAAGCCGGTGCCGCCGACGATCGCGTCGTAGATGCGATCGCACACGAGCGTCGCGCCGATCGGCTGATAGCCGGCGCCCAGCCCCTTGGCGATGGTCAGGATGTCGGGCGAGATGCCGTCTTCCTCGCAGGCGAACAGGTAGCCGGTGCGGCCCATGCCCGACATGATTTCGTCGAGGATCAGCAGCACGCCGTACTTGTCGCAGACGGCGCGGATCTTGCGGAAATACTCGCGCACCGGGGGCACCGCGCCGGCCGTGGCGCCCACCACCGTTTCCGCCACGAACGCGGCCACGTTCTCCGGGCCGAGTTCGAGGAACGTGGCCTCGAGTTCGTCGGCCAGGCGCTGCGCGAACGCATCGGCGCTTTCCTCGGCGCGCTGCTCGCGATACGCGTAGCAGGGGCTGACGTGATGCGCATCGATCAGCAGCGGCAGGAACGGCTCACGCCGCCACAGGTTGCCGCCGATCGCGAGCGCGCCCAGCGTGTTGCCGTGATAGCTCTGCCGGCGCGCGACGATATGGCGGCGCGCGGGCTGGCCGATCTCGACGAAATACTGGCGCGCGAGCTTCAGCGCGGCCTCGATCGCCTCCGAGCCGCCCGACACGAAATACACGTGGCCGAGCCCGGCCGGCGCGGCCGCGACGAGCCGGTCGGCCAGTTCCTCGGCCACTTCGGTCGTGAAGAACGACGTATGCGCGTAGGGCAGGCGATCGGCCTGGCGCTTGATCGCCTCGATCACGCGCGCGTTGCTGTGACCAAGGCACGAGACGGCCGCGCCGCCGCACGCGTCGATGTAGCGCTTGCCGTTCGCATCGATGATCTCGATGCCGTCGCCCGCCACCGCGACGGGCAGCGAGGCGCGCGGGGCGCGGTGAAATACGGTGGTCATGCTGGGCTCCTGGGGCTGGAATGCCGGTCGATATGCAATAGGGAAGAAAAGGGGGAGGCCATCGCCTCAGCCTGCATCGCGCGTCACGCGCAGCGCGAAACCGGTGGCGCCGCCACGGCGCACCGTGACATCGACACCGCTCGCGTCGATGTCGAATGCTGCCGTGGCGAGCGTGTTCTCGTCGTCGGGGTCGGCCGGGTCGTCGCGGAAGATCGGCAGGCCGGGGCCGCCGCGATCGGCAAGCAGGCCGGTCAGCGCGTCGATGGAAGGGGCCTGCGTGGCGTTCGACGTAGGCAACGCCGGCAGCAACACCGCGAGCCGCGCCTGCCGATCGCGCGACGATTCGGTGACGACTTGCGCATCGGCGTCCGCGTTCGGCCCGGCGTGCACGAGGTGATTGGCGTGGCCGTACACGCCCTCGACGGCCAGCACCGAGGTGCGCGCCGCGCTGGCCTCGACGCTGAACACGCGCACGTCGCCCGCACAGCCGAGCAGGTGGTGAAAGCCGCTCGCGCGCGGCATCTCGCGCAGGATCGCGAGCGCCGCATCGAGCGAACCGGCATCGAGCACCGCGCGCGCCAGCACCATGCGCGGCACGCCGGCCGCGGGCGCGGTGATGCGCACGTTGTTGATGGTCTGCACGAGGCCGGCGCGGTTCACGGCGAACGTATGGCCCGGCAGCGAACCGGGGTAGTAAAAGCTGATGAAGCCCGGCCCGCGTTGCGGCCGCACGTCCACCAGCCGGCAGCGGTCGAGCAGGAACGGATCGCCGTCCTCGTTATGCGCGATGCGGCGCGCGCCGGGCGTGCAGGCCGCGACCGTCGTGCAGCCGTCGCCGGTGCGGTTCAGCAGCTCGCCTCGGCAATTCCATGCGAACACCAGATCGGCGGGCAGGCCGAGGCCGGCCGCGATGCCCTCGATCTCGGCGACCGCCGCCGGAAACGCCGCCTCGGCCGCGCGCCGCAGCGCCGGCAGCAGCGGATCGCCAAGCCGTGCCGCGACGGCCTGCCAAGCGGCGCTCCGGGCGCGATATGCATCCATCTCGGGGCGCGCCAGTTCGCCGAGCTGCCGGCCGATCTCGTACGGCGTGCCGGCAACGACGACGGGGTGAAGTGCTTTCATTGATGACCTTGCGGATACAAAAACGGAAATCGGTTGTGCCGCTGCCGGGCGGGGTCGCATCGGCATTCGACAACATACGATTCACAAATTGTATATCTCAACAACAAATGTTGTCACGCAGGACGACATGACATCGCCGCTGTTGCGGCACGCATCGGAGAAGGGAAACGAGCGGCCTGGAAGCCGCTCAGGTGGCGACGCCGCGATCGCTGCCGGGCGGCGTCAGCAGGCGGTCGTCATGCAATCGCGCGCGGCAGGCATGGGCGAATTGCCGCGCCAGTTCCGGCTCGGCGAGGAAGCGTTGCGCCTGCGTGTCGGTAATGCCGTAGTGTTCTTCGTAGTCGACCAGACGGTTCGATACCGGGATCGACAGATAGCGGCGGCCCGACGGGGATTCCGTGCCGATCGCGTAGCGGCCGGCACGGGATACGAAGGTATCGACGAAGGGCATGGCGGCCGGCCCGGGCTTACAGTCCGCGCCAGGCGCCTTCGCGTTCGAAGGCGTGACGCGCCTGGATCAGCGCCGTCTTGGCCGCGCGCGCGTCGCCGGCCAGCTTCAGCAGCGCGCCGAGTTGCGACGGCTGCTTCGCGAGTTCACGCAGGATCGGCACGATCGCGGTGGTGCCGTCGTCGCGCAGGCCCGCGGTGGCCGCGGGTGGCAGCGTGCGCCACGCCGGATCGACGATCGCACGGCACACCGCGAACGGCACGCCGCGCGCCGCCGCGAACGCGCCGGCGATATGCGATTCCATGTCGACCGCCAGCGCGCCGTGACGGGCGTGCAGCAGGGCTTTCTGCTGCGCGTCGATCACGGGCGCGCCCACCGCCGCCATCCGCCCGCGCCGCAGCGTGAGCGCGACCGGCGTGCCGCGCAACGCGGCGGCGAGCCGCCGGTTCCAGGCGGCGTCGGTCACCACTTCGCCGAACGGGCCGTCGATCGCATCGGCAATCACCAGCGCGCCCGGTTGGAGATCGGGCGCGAGGCCGCCCGCCGTGCCGAAGCTGATGATGCCGGCGCAGCCGCGCGCCACGGCTTCGGACAGCGCGCGTTCGAGCCTGTCCGCGCGCGCCGCGAAGACGGTTTCCACGCCATCGCCGCGCGCAATTTTTGCCTCGAAGGCCATGCCGGTGACGGCGATGACCGGTGCCTGGGTCGTGAGCGTCGCCATCCGTTTACATGCCCACCGTGACGCGCGTCGTGCCGGCGCGCGTCAAGGCCCGGAAGCGCGCCACCGCCCACAGCGGGAAGAACTTGCGATAGCCGTGATAGCGCAGATAGAACACGCGCGGGAAGCCGGTGGCCGTGAAGCGCGCTTCGTCCCACAGGCCGTGCGCCTTCTGCTCGGCGATCAGCCAGGCGATGCCGCGCGCGACGGCCGGATGCGCCACGTCACCGGCCGCCATCAGGCCGAGCAGCGCCCAGGCCGTTTGCGACGCGGTGCTGGTGGCGGCTTCGTAGCCGCGATAGTCGAGCTTGTAGCTGTCGCCGTCCTCGCCCCAGCCGCCGTCGGCGTTCTGAATCGACAGCAGCCATTGCGCGCCGCGCTGCACGCGCGGGTCGTCGTGCGCGAGGCCGGCCGCATTCAGCGCGCCGAGCGCGCTCCAGGTGCCGTAGATGTAGTTCATGCCCCAGCGGCCGTACCAACTGCCGTCCGGCTCCTGCTCGGCGAGCAGGTAGTCGAGCGCGCGCTGCGCGGGCTGGCTGTTCGCCGTGGTTTCGCCGAGCTGGGCCAGCATCGACAGGCAACGGCCCGACACGTCGACGGTCGGCGGATCGAGCAGCGCGCCGTGATCGGAGAACGGGATGTTGTTCAGGTAGTGATGGGTGTTCTCGGGCTCGAACGCGCCCCAGCCGCCGTCGCTGCTCTGCATGCCGACCACCCATTCGCGAGCGCGCGCGATGGCGTCGCGATCCACGTCGGATTGCGTGAGGCCGGCCGCGCGGTCCATCGCCAGCGCCACCACGGCGGTGTCGTCCACGTCGGGGTAATGCGGGTTCGCGTACTGGAACGCCCAGCCGCCCGGACGCACGTTCGGACGGCGCGAGATCCAGTCGCCGCGCACGTCGAGGATCTGCAGCGGGCGCAGCCATGCGAGGCCGCGCAGCACCGCCTGCTCGGCGCGCGGCTCGCCGGTTTCGAGCAACGCGTGCGCCGCGAGCGAGGTGTCCCAGACGGGCGACAGGCAGGGCTGGCAATACGCTTCGCCGTCCTCGTCGTCGTCGATCACCAGCAGCTTCTCGAGCGAACGGCGCGCCGTGGCGCGGTTCGGATGATCCTCGGGGTAGCCGAGCGCGGCGTACATCATCACCGAGTTCGCCATCGCCGGATAGATCGCGCCGAGGCCATCCTCGCCGTTCAGGCGCTCGTCGACGAACTGCACGGCCTGACGGATCGCGCGTTCGCGCGAGTAGCGCGGGAACAGGCCGTCGACCAGGCGCAGCAGGCCGTCCACGCCACGGAAGAATGTGAACCAGCCGGGGCTTTGGTGGCCCTGGCGCGGCAGCAGGCCGGCGTTGACGGGCGGATTGACGAACAGCTCGTCGACGCGCACGCCGAGCGGGTTCTTCGCCAGCGGGCGCTTGGCGCTCAGCACGAGCAGCGGCACGGTGACCGTGCGCGCCCAGTACGACACCTTCGACAGATGGAACGGGAACCACTGCGGCAGCAGCATGATCTCGACCGGCATCATCGGCACCGCGTACCACGGCACCACGCCGAACAGCGCGAGCTGGATGCGCGTGAAGACGTTCGACATCTCCGCGCCGCCCATCGCGTGGATCGCGTTGCGCGCGCGGACCATGTGCTCGGCATCGACATCGTCGCCGATCAGCTTCAGCGCGAAGTAGGCCTTCACGCTGGCGCTGACGTCGGGGCGGCCTTCGGCGAACAGCGGCCAGCCGCCGTCGGGCAACTGGATGCGGCGCAGGTAACGGCCGATCTTGCGTTCGAGCGCGGGATTCGGCGTCTCGCCGAGGTAATGCACGAGCAGCACGTATTCGGCCGGGATCGTCGCGTCCGCTTCGAGCTCGTAGACCCAGTGGCCGTCGGGCCGCTGGTCGGCCAGCAGCGTGTCGATGGCGCGGGTGATCGCGGTGTCGAGTTCGGCGGGGGTGGGGGCGGTGACGGCGGGTGGCGCCTCGGCGGCCGGGGTGGGCGCGGCGGGGGCGGCCGCGGCGGTTGCCGCAGCCACATCGGCGGCCGGGGCGGGCGTCACCGGCACGACTGCGGCAGACGGCGTGGCCGGCGCGACGGAAGCCGCAGCCACATCGGCGGGCGCAGCGGGCGTCACCGGCACGGCTTCAACAGACGGCGTGGCCGGCACGGCCCGCGCAACGGCGGTCGCTGCCACATCGCCAGGCGCGGCAGGCGCGACCGGCGCGGCGGTTGCCCCCGCAGCCGTTTCAACTGCCGGATTCGCGTGCAGATCCCCGGTGGCGGGCAGTGCGGCGCGGGTCGGTTGCGCGTCGTCCGGTGTGGTCGAGTCGGTGAGATCGTTCATCGGTCCCTCTTTATCATGCGGTGCGTGCGGTACGGCTCGGCGGCACGCGCCGTCGATCGACGCGGGCAGGGCGGCGGTGCCGTCGCCCGCGAACAGCGAATCCGGCCCGCGCAAGCGCAGGGCCGGGCGTTTCAGGTTCAGCCGAAACCCCGGATGTGTGCGCAACGCAGAAGCAGCGCAATATTCCGGCGAAGCGGGTACTCACATTGAGACATGCCGCCGAAGCGTCGAACCGACGACCCTGCGATGCGGCGGACAAGCCGCCGATCGCCCGGTGGCGGCATGCCATCGGATCAGAAAAGCGCGTAGCGCAGCAGGATCAACAGCATCCGCAGACGCGGCTTGCGCACCGGTGCGCGTGGCGCGGCAAAGCCCCGCGCGAGCGCGGCCTCGAGGATGCAGCGATAGGCGCCCGACATGATGCGCGGCGCGCGAACCTGCACGCGAGGCGTGCCGTCCATGACCCGGTCGGCATGCGCGAAATGCGCGGCGGCGCGCTCGGCCAGCGTCGCGCACACGCGCGGCAGCGCCGGATGCGCGGCGATCGTCTTCGGATCGGTGACGGGAATGCCTTCGCGTTCGAGCAGCTCGCGCGGCAGGTAGCAGCGGTCGATGTCGGCGTCTTCGTCGATGTCGCGCAGGATGTTGGTCAACTGCAGCGCGCGGCCGAGATGGTGCGCCAGCTCGATGCCCGGTGCTTCCTGCATCCCGAAAATTCTCACCGACAGGCGGCCGGCCGAACTCGCGACGCGATCGCAATACAGATCGAGCGTGGCTTCGTCGGGCGCGCAGATATCTTCGGCGGCATCCATCGCCATGCCGTCGATCATGTCGTGAAAATCCTCGCGCTTCAGGCCGAACTTGCCGATTTCGCGCGTCAGCGGCACCAGCGAGGCGCGCGGCGTGCCGGCGAAGCAGGCGTCGATATCGGCGCGCCAGCGGTCGAGGTCGGCCGCGCGGACGTCGCGCGGGCCGCCCTCATCGGCGATGTCGTCGACAGCGCGGCAGAACGCATAGACCTGGAACATCGCCTCGCGCTGCGCCGCCGGCAGGATTCGCATCGCGCGATAGAAGGAGCTGCCCGATGAAACGGCAGCGGCGTCGGTTTGGGTTTCGTCCACGGCTAGATTGCTGACGGCCAAGACAGGCTCCGCTAAAACGCCCTCGCGGGCGATGGAAGTAGCCACGCCCGATGGGGATGGAGTTGCGTGCTAGATGCGCGAACGATGCGCGCAGACAGGCTTGATTGACCGGCGGATGGCCGGAAATGGCGGGAAGTATAGCAATGTTTGACACCCGCTGCCGCTTGTCGGGCGCGGGCTCGGCCGCTTACGCGAACACCATGTCGCGTTGCAGATCGAGGGCGATCAAGCCCATCGCGCGCGCCAGTTGCAGCACCTGCCGGCGATCGAGGCGCGAACCGATGAAGCTCGTGACCTGGCCGTCGAGATCGGCGGTGAACTGGAAGGTCGCGCCGCCTTCGCCGAACCAGGCGCCGGGCACGGCATCCGACTCGCGCCAGGCCAGGCCGTTGATCACCAGCCCGATTCCATCGCGAATCGCATCGACCGCCGCGATCGACGGCGCAATGTCACCGAGATCGTCGAGCGAATACGGACCGGGCGTTTCGGGGCGGCGATAAAAGAAGTAGTCGGTATTCATGACGCGGCTTCATGAAGGGGGACTCCGAAAATTAGCGCGAGATGCGGTAGGAATGGAATAGGCACGTTGTCATTCTGTGGTGTGATGGAAACAGCTTCACGAAAATGAAAGCCGTTTGTCATGTTGATGCCCGAAATTCGCCGATTTTCGAGATAGAGCGCGGTATCGCCCGCCGTCTCGCGGCGGGTTTGATTGATGTTAGTGGGCATTCACATCGAAGCCGGATTTGCTGGCGGGAACCGGCAATCGCGCCGACAATCGCGTCTCGATCCCACGTAGCGGCCGCCCCATCCAACGAGAGGAGACACCCCTTTGAACGGTTCCGATCCGCACCGCGCACCTCGTGACGAAGCCCGTCTGCCATTCGTGCTGGTGCACGGCGCCTGGCATGGCGCATGGGCCTATGAACGGGTCGCCGCGGCGCTCGCGGCGCACGGCCATGCGAGCCTCGCGCGCGACCTGCCCGCTCATGGAGTGAGTGCCGGCTATCCGGACTCATTCGGCGGGACGGACCTCGACGCGTTCGCGCAGGAGCCCTCGCCGGTCGCGGCCGTCACGCTCGACGCCTACGCCGACCACGTTCTCGATACCATCGACCGCGCCTGCGCGCTCGGCCACGAACGCGTCGTGCTGGTGGGTCACAGCATGGGCGGGCTGGCGATCACGGCGGCGGCCGAGCGGGCGCCCGAGCGCATCGCGGCCATCGTTTACCTGAGTGCCTTCATGCCGGCCTCGGGTGTGGACGGCCTCGATTACGTCCGCGCGCCCGAAAACCGTGGCGAGATGCTGGCCTCGCTGATGTGCGCCAGCCCGCGCGCGGTCGGCGCGTTGCGCATCGATCCGGCCAGCCGCGACCCGGCTTACCAGGCCCGCCTCAAGGAAGCGCTGTTTGCCGATGTCGACGACGCCACGTGCCGCGCAGCGGTGCGCCTGCTGTCGTGCGACGTGCCGGCCGCGCCGTTCGCCACCCCGATCGTCACCACGCCGGCGCGCTGGGGCGCGATCGCGCGGCACTACATCGCCTGCTCGCAAGACCGCGTGATCCTGCCGGCGCTCCAGCAGCGCTTCATCGCTGAAGCCGACGCGTTCACGCCCGCCCGACCGACCCGCGTTCACCGGTTCGACAGCAGCCACTCGCCGTTCCTGTCGCAACCGCAGGCGCTGGCCGACCGGCTGGCGGCCATTGCGCGCGAAGCGGCCGCCTGACGCCTGACACGCGCACGCCGCGCGCATCGCACGGGAATGCCCGGAATCGCCGGGGGCCGCCCGCGAGTCGTTTATGATGGCGATCATTCGATACAGGCCATCCCACGCTGCGGTTCCCATCATCATGACGCCCGACCGGCACGACGCCACACGCTCATCATCCGCCGCCGATTGGCAGGACGAGGAGGCGTCGTTTTCGAGCGGCGCGCCCGAGCAGGATTTCGCGGTACGCCGCATCACGCTGATCATCCTGCTCGCCGCGGCGATCGTGCTGCCGTGCGTCTACGTCGCCGTGATGGCGTACAACGACCTGCGCGCGCGCGAGGCCACCGCGCGCGACGTGACGATGCGCACGGTGCGGGTCGCCGAGGAACACGCGCTGAAGGTGTTCGACCTGACCGAAACGCTCGACGCGCGCATCGTCGATCTCGTGCAGGACCTCGACGACCCGGCCATCCGCAACGCCGAAGCCGACATCCACGACACGCTCAACACGATCGGCGGCGGCTACCCGCAGGTGGCGGCCGTGTCGATTTTCGGCGCGAGCGGCATGCTGCTCGCCAACAGCCTCTATTACCCGGCGCCGCACGCGTCGATCGCGAACCGCGACGATTTCATCGGCGTTCGCGACGGCAAGGTCATCGAGCACATCTCGCGGCCGATGCACGGGCCGCTGCGCTCGACCACGCCGAGCCTCGTCTTCAACACCGGCGTGCCGCGCCTTCACAGCGACGGCAGCTTTGCCGGCATGGTGTCGATCGCGCTGAAATCCTCGTACTTCAACGCGTTCTACCGCGACCTGCTCGGCGGCGACAAATCGCCGATGTCGATGGCGCTCACGCGCAGCGACGGCTCGGTGCTCGCCTCGTATCCGCCGCCGCCCGACACCGGCGACGAAAAGCTCGACGAGCACGACGCACCGTTCGTCAACGCCGACGCCCGCAATCCGCGCTCGGGCATCATCCACGTCGAGCACGAGAACGGCTCGAACGAGATCGTCGCGTATCGGCAGGTGGGCTCCTATCCCGTCTACGTGACCTGCGCGTATCGCACCTCGGCGATCTGGGGCGCGTGGTACGAGCACCTGAGCGTGCTGTTCATCTCGATGTTCGCGCCGTCGCTGGCGTTGTGGTGCGTGATCTGGCTGTCGCTGAAGCGGCTGCGCGTCGAGGAAGCAGCGTGGGATCGTTGGCAGGCCGAAGCATCGATGCGGCGCTCGATCGAATCCGCCTACCGCCAGTCGCGCAAGATGGAAGCGCTCGGCAACCTGGTGGGCAGCGTCGCGCACGATTTCAACAATCTGTTGATGATCATCTCGAGCAACATCCAGATCGTCCGGTTGCGCGGCACGGCCCTGATCGATACGGAATTGACCGCCATCGAGCGCGCGTTGAAGAACGGCCAGTCGCTGACGCGGCAGTTGCTCGGCGTCGCACGCAAGCAGCCGCTGCGCAGCGAGACGATCGACGTGCCGCAATGGCTCGGCTCGTCGTGCCGCGAACTGCTGAAAACCTCGCTCGGTTCGAAATCGGCGCTGATCATCGAGATGCCGCCCGGGATCTGGCCGATTCGCGTCGACATCGCCGAACTCGAACTCGCGGTGATCAACCTGTCGGTCAACGCGCGCGACGCGATGCCGAGCGGCGGACGCTTCACGATCGACGCGCAGAACATCACGTTTCGCCGCGAGGATCGCTTTCCGCTGACTGGCGATTTCGTGCGGATCTCGCTGTCGGACACCGGCAACGGCATGGCGTCCGAGGTGCTCGCGCATGCATTCGAGCCGTTGTTCACGACCAAGCCGAAGGGCATGGGCACCGGGCTCGGGCTGCCGCAGGTGTTCGCGTTCTGCGAGCGTTCGGGCGGCATCGCGACGATCGACAGCGAGGTGGGGAAGGGCACGACCGTGCGGCTGTATCTGCCGCGTGCCGGCGAAAGCAAAAGCGACGGCGTATTGGCAGCCGCGCCGTTGGTGCTCGAAGCCGCTGCGCCCGACGCCGAAGCGCCGAACGAAGGCCTGCGAATTCTGCTCGTCGAGGACAACGGCGATGTGGCGGCCGGCACCGAAGCGCTGTTGAGCCTGCTCGGCCACCGCATCACCTACGCGGCCAACGCCGACGATGCGCTCGTGCTGATCGACGCACCCGCCGATCCCGACGACGACGCGCGCCCGTTCGAACTCGTGATCTCCGACATTCACATGCCGGGCAAGCTCAACGGCATCGATCTCGCCGAGGCGATCGAGAGCCGCCCGGGCGCGCTGCCCGTGATCCTCGTGACCGGCTATGCGGAAGAATTGGACCGCACACGGCGCGTCAGCGCGCGTGTGCTGTCCAAGCCGTTCGATATCGGTTTGCTCGATGAATTGCTGCGCGAGATCCGGCAGGCGCGCGATGCGCGGAAGGCTGCGGCCAGGGCCCGAGTGGGGGCGTAGTTCGTGGCGTTCGTTGCGCAGCGCGCGGACGCTGAAGCGGGTTTGCCGTCAACGCCCGCCGCGCACGAACCCGGGTCAGGTCAGACGCTCGCGTGACGGCGCACCCAGGCCACGTAGCGATCGACGAACGCCTGCAGGAATTTTCGCGTGTCGTCGTTGACGATCTTCCCATCCGCATCGATGCGGCTCGTGTCGTGCTTGATGAACATCTCGGGCTGGCCGAGCGTCGCGATATCGAGGTAGGCCAGCACATTGCGCAGATGCTGCTGCGCCAGCGCCGTGCCGGCCGCGCCCGGCGACGTGCCGAGTATCGCCCCCGGCTTGCCGCTCCACGAATTGTGTCCCCACGGACGCGAACCCCAATCGAGCGCGTTCTTCAGCACGCCCGGAATCGAGCGATTGTATTCGGGCGTGACGAACAGCAAACCCTGCGCCGCTTCGATCTGCTGCTTGAACGCGGTGGCCTCGGCGGGAAACGCCGAGTCGTAATCCTGGCTATAGAGGGCAAGCGCACCGATGTCGGCGAACTCGAACGAGAAGTCGTCGGGGGCCAGCGAGATCACGGCCTTCGCGAGCGCCCGGTTGAACGATTCGCGTCGCAGGCTTCCGACAACCACGGCAATTCGATAAGTCATCACGTTCTCCTTCCGTTCATTTGAGAATCCGGCCGGATTCGTTCGCGAATGCGCCGTAGCGGCCCATTTACAGGCAAACCAGCGCAAGTCCTGACCCGCGGGCGATCGGGGCCGGCTTTCCACAAGGTTTTCCACAGAAACTGTGGATAACTTTTCGGCTGCGCATGCCAGGAAATCGGTATTGCCCCGGCGATCGTGGCCGCAGCCCCCTGCGCCGGGACAGCATAGCGCACAAGTTTGACGATGAAATGCGGTGGGAAATCAGGTCGAAAATGGGGGAAGAAAACGGATGAGAAAGCTGCGACGGGCGATTGCGACCCGACGCAGCAGTTTTTTAAAAACTATAAGAATTATTCGAACAAGGCAGCGACGGATTCCGGGGGACGACCAATCGCGGCCTTGCCGCCGCGCACGACGATCGGGCGCTGCAACAGGATCGGGTTGGCGGCGATTGCCTCATAAATCGCGGCATCACTGACGCCTTCAGCGCCGAGCCCGAAATCCTTGAACGGAGCTTCATTGTCGCGAACCATGTCGATCAGCGGACGCCCGAGTTGATCGTGGAGCACCTTCAACTCGGCGACGGTCGGCGGCGTCTTCAGATACTCGACGACCTGTACGGCTTCGCCAGCCTTGTTCAAGGTATCGAGCAGCGCCAGCGTTTCGCGGGACTTCGAACAACGTGAGTTGTGGTAGATCGTGATCATTCAGGTGGGCTCACCAAGGAAAACAGGATGGGCGCCTATTGTAGCGATGCGGCGGGGGAGGGCAGTTTATGCGCATAAACCGATCCATTTTCCACCATCGATACAACGAGCCAACTGCCGCCAGGCGCCAAGCCAGCCATCTTTATGCGCATAAACCTCCCCCGAATGGCTAAATCTTGAGCCGACGCACACTTAAAGATTGAAATAAGAAATTCATCGGGTAAAATTTCGACGACCAAAACAGGAGTGAAAATTGGCAGCCGAAATCATTGCGGTCACTCAGCAGAAGGGTGGTGTGGGCAAAAGTACTATCGCCATGCACCTCGGCGCGGCATTTCATGAGAAAGGTAAGCGCGTCCTCGTCGTCGATGCCGACGGCCAAAACACACTCATCCACTGGTCGAGCGCGGCAGGGGAGAGCGACAACGGTATCCCGTTTCCGGTCGTCAACCTCGCTGAAGCCGGTGGGCAGATCCACCGTGAGATCAAGAAGTTCATCAACGACTACGACATCATCGTCGTCGATTGCCCTCCGTCGATCACCGAAAAGGTCTCCGGTGTCGTGCTGCTGGCAGCCACGGTTGCCGTGATTCCGACGTCGTCGTCGCCGGCCGATTACTGGTCGAGCGTTGGCCTGGTGAAACTGATCCAGCAAGCGCAGGTCATGAATGAAGACCTGCGCGCGGTATTCCTGCTGAACAAGACCGAAGAGAAACGCATGCTGACGCGAGAGCTGAAGCGTGCGATTGAAGAACTTGGCTTCCCGCTGCTGAAGACCCAAATCCCGACGCGCGAAGCCTACAAGCAGGCGATGGCGCTGGGGCAGACCGTCCTGCAGATGAACGATCGTGGCGCACGACTTGCCGCAGCAGAAGTTCGCGCATGTGCCGACGAAATCGTCGCCATGCTGCCCTGAGTTTATGCGCATAAAGGACCCTGAATGAAACCCTCCCAATTTGCCAAAGGCTTCCAGGCGCGCCCCGATACCACCACCAGTGAGAAGCGCACGGCGCTCGATCGGCTCAATGCGATCGACGGATTGGTGAAATCGGACACGTCCACACCGGTAAAAGCACCGAAGAAGGACATCCCCGTCACGATCGTCGCAACGCCCGCGACCGAGGAGTCGGCCGACGAATCCGCGCAATATCGCGCGTGGCGCAGCGAGAACCACTATCAGTCAGGCCAGATCATCGAGCTGCCGCTGAAGGCGATCAAGGCCAGCCCGTTCAATCCGCGCCACTTCTATCTGAAGTCGTCGATCGCCGAACTGGCCGTCAATTTGGCGAAGCAGGGGCAGCAGCAGGCGATCCACGTGATCCCCGACTATGAAAACCCCGGCACGTTCTTCGTCAGCGACGGCGGCCGCCGCGTTCGCGCATTGAAGGAAGCGAACAAGGATTCGGTGAAGGCGATCGTGATCGACATCCCGATCGGCATCGAAAGCTACAAGCTTGGCTACGACCTGAACGTCCAACGCGATTCACAGACGGTGTTCGATAACGCAGTCGTCTGGCGGCGCTTCATCGAAGAAAGCCATTTCCAGAGCCAGAAGGAACTGGCCGAGCACCTCGGCATCGACGAATCGACCATTGCCGTCGCGCTCTCGATCGGCAAATTGCCGGAAGCCGTGATGCAGGAGATGGTCGCGCGCACCGACCGTTTCGGTTCGAATATGGCGTATCAAGTCGGCCGTTATCACACCGCGCGCGGTACCGATGCCACGCTGCGGTTGATCAGCAAAATCCTGGCCGACGACCTGAGCACACGCCAGGTGGCCGACATCGTGAAGGGCAGGGCGAACGCGCAGGAGAATACGAAACCGGCCGGCCGGCAACGTTACGCGCAACGCCACGAGATCAAGATGAACGGTTCGACGGTCGGGGATCTGAAGTCCTACGGCGACGACCGGCTCGAGCTGCGTCTGCGTGGGCTGTCGCGGGAAAAGCGCGACGAAATCTTGCAGCAACTCGAAAAGATGCTGCTCAACTGAGCGAGCACGGCGCCTGATAACTGGCGCCGGCTCCGCCAACACCCCGAAGTCCGATCGGACCTCGGGGTGTTTTTCTTTGTGGTGTAAAGAAGGGGAGCGGACCCGCCGCACAACGTTGACAGCACGGCACCGCAAAAAGCACAAAGGCCGAGCCTGCCATTCGCAGGGTTCGGCCTCCGGATATTTCGCTACGCGTTTCGGCGCCATCGATCGGCAAGGTGCCGATTCAGCGGCTCGTGAAATCAGGCCGCGCGCGAGTGGGTCAACGTGAATGCCAGCAGATCGCCGTCGGTCGGTTCGCCCCAGGTCTTGAGCGCAAGCCAATCGAAGAATGACGTTTCGACGAGCTTCGATTCGAGACCACGTCGGCGCCAGTCGTCGCGCAGATGCGAGCCGAGCGCCGGCAGCACATCGGTCTCGAACGAGTTGCGCGCGAGATCGCGCGCATCGTCGCCTTGTTCCTCGTACAGCGCCTTGGCTTCCTTGCGGCGGTACGCATCGTATTCGCCACGCAGGCGCGCCTTCGGATCGTCGGCCGCGCCCGACGCCATCGACGTGAGCTTGCCCGCGGCCGTACCCGGCAGCGCATCGGGATCGGCCACCGGCGGGGCATAGCCTTTCTTCAGTGCGTCCTTGAACAGGGCACCGGCGCTGCGCACCGGCGGCAACGTCGTGCTGCGCATGCGTTGCTCGGTCATCTGCAAGGCCGCGCGAATCCGGTTTTCCTCGCTGTCGGCGTAGAGCGTTTGCGCTTCCTTCAACGGGATACCGAGCTTGACCATGCGGTCGACGAGCGTGCTGTCGAACACGTTCGGATGCTCGTCGAGCGCCAGCATCGGCTGCTTGCGCTCGGACACGCGAAACTGGATTTCAGCCACGCGCCGGCCTTCGCGATGTTCGATCAACTCGACGAAGATGTTCGTGACCGCGTTGACTTCGGCGATCGCCGGGCGCAAGTAATCACGCTTGAAATACTTGTACTCGCGCTTTGCCTCGTCACCGGCTTCCGTATCGGGCGTGCCCGACAGGATCGGGCGCCACCACTCCCACGGCTCGCGCATCGTCAGATGGCTCGGGTTCGTCAGATAGCGCACGCAGATTTCATAGAGCGCCAGGCCGGCGCTGCTGCGCAATTGGCTCTGGAACTGAAGGCTCAGGCGAGCGTACTGCACCGGGTCGAGCAACTTCTTCTTGATCTTCGGTGCGAACGAGAATTCCACCCAGACCCGGCGCGTAGCCGGATCTTCGAGAATTTCCGCATCGGCGATCAACGTGGAAATGCCCCACTTGCGACCGGGCTTCTGGCTCGACGTGCCGGTGCTCCACTCGACCTGGACCGACACCATGCGACGCAGGTGCTCCTTGACGAGCGCGGTGTCGTTGGAATCGAAGGCGGAGTTCGCGACGATATCGGACAGCAAGGCCCGATACGTGTCGCCGGAATCGTCGGCTTGCTGGGCAACGGCGAGCAGCACGTTGAACAGCTTGCGCGTCAGCAGGGTGATCTTGCCGCTCTTGGGCTGGATGGCGATCGCCTCGACCGCCTTTCGCAACTCGGCGGAGCTGGCGTTCACCACATCGACATCGGTTTTCTTCGCGCGCTTGGTGGTCGTGGCCATGCTTCGGATCGGACAGGGTAAGTTTCCCGCAAGGATAGCGACTGTGGTGATACGCGTCTATACACGCCAACTCACCTTGGGGGGTGAAGTCGGGCGATTCGCATCGCCTCACCCCAAGCGAATTCCTGCAAAAGCTCACCGGTGGAAAAGCCGACCGTGCGCGCCTCACCTTTGCTGTCGCGGGTGACGCGGACGCGCATGATAGCCGCACCGATCCGAAGCCGTCGAGACCTCTCCCGGATTTCCTCACCTTAAAAATTTTCTCGTGGACATCCGGGGAAAATTCTGCACAGGAAATCAGGGCAGTGGCGGGATAAATGAGCGCAATCGGAGGGCTGTGTCCGCTATCCGAGGAAGCGCGCTGTGCTGTGGGCACAGGATCGCGGCGCCGGCCGTGCGCGCGGCGGGCTACCGAGGTGATGCAAGCATCACCGACGCAATCGTGAACGCTCGAACCGCCAGATCGCCACTCGCGCCGTGGCCCGACACAGGTGACGGTGCCCTGGCGGCGTCACGGCAAGCTCACCCTCAAGCCGTTGCACGCTGCTCCCGCTCCACAGGGCGCAAGTCGCACCGATGCAAGCGAACCGGTTCCCGACCGAGGCTTGTCCCGCTCACCGTTCCTGTGAGAGATCACGAGTGTGTCTTCGCTCTCGCACAGCGCCCTCGGTCGGCCTCTGCAAGCCTGGGGCAATGCCAGGGCCTTCGCCTTGTCTCACCAGCCCGTCATACGGCCCCATAGCGCTCCTCGAACGTAACGGAACCAGGCACGCCCTCACAGGGCTCTCCCCGGGGAGTTCACAGTGCCCCATCGGCCTCACCGTTGGGCGGCCCCTCAGCCCTGGAGTGAGCACGCGCCTCACTCTCGACACCGATCTGCGCCACCGCCTCTCGTTCGGCCGCGATTCGCTCTCCTTGCACAGCCCCGCGCGACAGCCCCGTCCCATCCTCCCAAACCCGCCAAACGCCCTGCCAGCAAGGGTTGTCCACAGCCTCACGGCTTCTCGAAACAACCCATCGCCACCACATCCGCACAACAGCTCCCGAAAAATCTCACCTTTCGCGAATCACAGGTGACCCCGGGCATCCAGGCAAAAGCACCGACATACGGGGCCTCACAGCGCCATCGATCCCGAAAAACCTCACCTTTGCCACAAACAGCCGATCACCGAAGCGCGCTCCGAACGTCCCGAAAAATCTCACCTTGGCAAGGAGAGGCGATAAAATCATCAATAATTTCATACACTTAGCCTGTATCAGGCAATGCAGCAGCCATTTCTCGAAGATCCCGGAAATGCTCACCTCAACGCCAAGCGTCGAGATCCTGGCCACCCCCAATGCCCCCGAAAAATCTCACCTGTCACGAAATTTGCGGCGAAAAGCGCAGCGTAAATCCCTGTATCGGCGCGGGTTTACGGCTAAGTGGACGCCCACTGCACCCGAAAAGCCTCACCTTATGCATTTTTTGGCCTGTGAAACGGTCCCGAAAAGTCTCACCTCAGCCTATTTTTGGCGACTTCTACACGACTCCCGAAATCCCTCACCTCTGGCCGAGCTGGCGCTGAAATTGCAGGCATCGGCTCCTGAAAAACCTCACCTCAAGCCTGTGCCGGGCCTCAAGACGCCCAAATACGGTACTTTTTCCCGTAAAAGCTCACGTCACCTGGGCGCCAGGTCCCGAGAAACCTCACCTATGCCCAATAAATGGGCAAATCGGCGCTGGAATTCGGCCTCGACCCGCCCCCCGCAAAGCCTCACCTATGGGTTTACGTCACAGAACCGTTCGATTCAGGCACCATGCGGGATCGCCCCGGCAAGGCCTCCCGAAAAGCTTCACCTTTCGTACCAGGCCAAAAATGCTGTGCTCCTGAATCCGCTCACGATCTTTCCCGCAAGCCCTCACGCTCGCCCCCGAACTCCATCACTTCGCGTCCCGGAAAAGATCACCATGCATCCCGTAAAGCTTCACCTGATCGGCGGGAATCCCTTGTCCAGTAAGGCTGTGCGGTGGCGTTAACGTTTTTAACAAGGGTTTCAAGGGTGTTTACTTCTATTACTCTCTACTAGGCGCCCCGCGAGTCGTCTGAAACATCTTCCTTCTTCCACCTCCGCTGTGTGAAACATCCCCAAATATTTGGAAAGCACAGCTTAGGTCTATAGAAACAATGGCTTAGCCTCGATTCTTCGTTTTGTTTCACGGATTTTCATGAGGTAGATGGATCCACAGCGACTGTGGAACGCAAGAAGCCAGGCTGTACAGCACCACTGTGGTATTTCGAACGGATCAGTATCAATTGATACGTGTTTCGTTATGATTGACACATTCGTGTTTTCCTATGGCTTCCCCCATGACCCTCGACGACATTCGTCAATCGATACGCGACGAGCTCGATGCCCTGCGCAACAGCGGTGCGCGCCGGCAAGATCTCTCGCTGCACGCCTGCAAGCGCCTCTTTTTCGATCTCGGCATCCGACCGTCGGCCGCCAATGTGCGTGATCTGACCCAGACGGGCAGCGCCAGCGACATTCCGAAAGACATCGATTTTTTCTGGGAGCGAATCCGTTCGGCATCGAAGGTGCGCCTCGACGGCAGCGCCTTACCGAAATCGCTCGAAGGAAAAGCCGGAGAATTGCTCGGTGCACTCTATGAAGCCGCGTTGAGCGAAGCGCGGGTGGCACTTGAAGGCGAACGACAAGCCGCAACCGACGAAATCGCGGCCGCTGCGCAGCAGGTGCGCGACGCACATATTCGCCACGAAACGCTCGAAGCCGCACTGGCGCGAAGCGAGAACCGTGCGGAACAATTGCAGGCGAAACTCACCGAAGCCGAAATCGAGCGCGCCACGGCCTCGACCCACGGCGCCGCGCATCAGGATTCGCTGCAAGCGCTGACCCAACGGCTCGAGAACGAAAACGAATTGCTGAACAAGCGTTTCGAAGCCGAACAGCAACAAAATGCGTCTTTAAGGGAAAGAATTGACGCTTTGCACGTCGAATCTCGCCAAAACACCGAACATTACGCGCAGCAAATCAAAGATGCGGTGGCCGAGGCCGAACGCCGCGTCAAACCGATGCTCGTCGAGCTCGATTCGCTGCGCAGCATGGCTGGCACGTATCAGGCGGGGTTGCGTGACGTGAACCGCAAGGAATTTGAATTCCTGCAGCAATTGAGCGCGACAAAATCGCGGGCAGATCGGCTTGACGAACAACTGCGCGGCCAAGGTGACGAACTGAGCGCCGCCACGCGGGAAATCGAAACCTTGCGCGCGGCACAGGGCGTACCGCCCGAAATCGCGGCGCTGTTGCAGCGCCTCGCCGTCGCCGGTCAGCTCGACACAGCGGCGTTTGCCGCAATCGGCGTGTCGGTGGACGCCCATATCGGCGTGCCGGCGCATTGCCCGAAGTGCGAAGAAGGCGAACCGGAACTCTCGAGCACGTCCGACGGCTTCGAATTACTGTGCCCCGAGTGCGACCACACGTCGGGCGACTGTGCTTCGCGCTTCGAAGCCGTCGCACAGTTCAATAGACGGGCCGGTTGATATGCGCTGTGGCGCGAAAGGTGAGGAAAAACGGGAGGCCAAAGGTGAGGTCTTGCAGGACCTGATCGATCACGGATTCAGGCCAGACGCAGGCTTTCGGCCGGCAACGCTACCGATTCGTCCGTGCGGTTCGACACTTTTTCGAGATTTTCCCGCCAGGTTCGCCAGGCGCGATGCAGGCGATTGGCCGACACCGGTTGCATGAAGCCGAGCCAATGGCCGACGCGCTCCGGCTCCACGCCGTTTTCGAACAATTCGGCCGCGAACGTGTTGCGCAGGGTTTGCGGGCTGGCGCGCTCGACGCGCGACGCGGCGATGTCGGCCGCCTCGATGATGGCATCGACGGCGCGCAGCATCGTGGCCTTGTGCATCGGCCCGCCGGCGAGCGAGGACGGAAACACCAATTCGCCGGGAATATTGCAGCGGCGGCGTTCGGCCAGCCAGGCATCGAACAGCGCGATCGCGAACGAGGACAGATGCGTTTCGCGCTCGAAATCCGGATGGGCGGACGGAATCCGCACAGTCGGCTCGCCGGTTTGAATGCAACTAATGGTAATGACGCGGGCTTCGCCGGTTTTCAATCCGCCGCCCAGGAATGCGGCAATCAGCGCCCGGTCGCGGCGCTCTTTCCATTGCGACATGCCGGCCGCCGGCAACGGCGAAAACAGATAGGCGAGCAAGGCCGCGCGCTCGGACGGCAACAGGAAACTGGTGGGCTCGTTATCGCGTGCGCGGCGCCACGTTGCTTCGCCATCCTGAGCGATGAAGCGCGCCGGGTTGGTCGAGCCGAATTCATTGCGCCGCACGTGATCGAGCACGCGCTCGATCAACCGTAAATAACGGACCCGTTGCGTTTTCTTGATCGGCAGCTCGCCGACGAAACGGGCGATCGCCTGCGTGTCGACAGTGGCCAGCGTTTGCTGCCGTTCGCCGAGCCAGGTTAGAAACGCACCCCACTGCGCACGATAGACGTCGGCCGACGAACGGCGGAAATCCTGCGTGGCGAGCCAGGCGTCGAACGACGCATCCGGTTGGGCGACCCAGTCCGCTTCGCTGCCGTCGAACAGATCGCGTTCGGCGCTCGCGTGCGTTCCGGCAGGGGAAGGTGTTGGGTGAGACATGAGTGTTAATCCGTTAGTTGCTAAATGAGCGTAGTGCATCGCGCCGTGAATATCCAGGGGCACTCGCTCCGACCGCGCGGTTTCAACCGCCCCAGATCCGCACGCGCCGCGGGCGCGAGGTCGGCACCGGATCGGCTGGGCCGAGCAGCGGTTGCCGCAGCGAGGCCTCGAACGCCGCCACGGCGTACGACAACACCGCCGGCAAGGCATTCGATTGCGCGACGTCGATGGGATCGTCGGTTTCGGGAAATTCGAAATCCACCGGCCGTTCGAACAGGCAGCGGATGAATGGGTCGTGCCGCGCGGCAAAACCGAGATCGGCCAGCGCTTCGGCCTCGATGGCGTGCAGCAGCCGCCAGGTCAGCGGCACTTCCAGCCGGATGTAGCGCGTGGCGATTGCGCGGACGATCGTCTCCATATCTTGCGCCGCAGCCTTGAAGCTGAGCGCGGCCAGGTCCTGTTCGGTCATAGCGGCTCCCTCGTGAGCATGTACTGTACAAACATACAGTACATTGCGCAACTGCCGGATACGACAGGACGGGCGCGGGATCTCAGCGATGGATCACGATCAGCAGGGCCTTGGCCTCGCCGCGGCCGGCGTTGCGGATGGCGTGCGGCGCGTCGGCCGCGTAGCGCGCGGTTTCGCCCGTCTTGAGCCGGCGCGCGTGGCTGCCGGCCTCGATTTCGACCGAGCCGGCCAGGACCGTCAAGTGCTCGCGCGTGCCCGGCTCGTGCGCGTTGGACACCAACGCGCCGCCGGCCGGCAGCGTCAATTCGTACCACTCGAAGCGGCCGGCCAGCTCGATCGGCCCCCACACGCGCAACTGATATTGGCTGTCGTGGCCGGCCAGCGTCGGAATGTCGTGCTGTCCATCCACGCGGATCGTCTCCGGCGATTTCGGCGGTGCGAACAACTCGTCGAGGCTGATGCCGAGCGCGTTGGTCAGGCGCCAGGCCACGGCGATGGTCGGATTGGCCTTGTCGCGTTCGATCTCCGAGAGCATCGATTTCGACACGCCGGCCGCACGCGACAGGTCGTCGAGCGTGAGCTTGCGTTCGTTGCGCAACCGCTGGATCGTCTCGCCCACGCGCGGTGGCGTGGTGGCGGCGTCGGCCGGGGGCAGCGACGCGCGGCGCGTGCCGGAAGAACTTGCCATTTAGATTCCGTTCGCTTAGAGTCCGTTCGATATCTCGAACTCGTGTTCGAAATACAGGAAAAATACGATAAACCCAACGGGCGACTATAACAGTAGCAGGCCGCGCGGCCGCCGCCACGAGCGCAAGCGCCGCGCGCCACGACCCATTCAGGAGCGAACAGATGCGTGATGCCTTCCTCGCCCACGTGCGCGGGACAATCGACCAGATCCGCGCGGACGGTTTCTACAAGACCGAGCGCGAGATCGCCAGCCCGCAGGCCGCCGACGTGACGCTGGCCGGCGGCGCCGGCGTGCTGAATTTCTGCGCGAACAACTATCTCGGCCTCGCCAACGACCCGCGCCTGGTTGCGGCCGCACGCACCGGCCTCGAGCGCGACGGCTTCGGGATGGCCTCGGTGCGCTTCATCTGCGGCACGCAGACGGTGCACAAGCAACTGGAAGCCGCGCTGTCCGCATTCCTCGGCACCGACGACACGATCCTCTATTCGAGCTGCTTCGACGCGAACGGCGGCCTGTTCGAGACGCTGCTTGGCGAGGAAGACGCGATCATCAGCGACGAGCTGAATCACGCCAGCATCATCGACGGCGTGCGCCTGTCGAAAGCCAAGCGCTTCCGCTACAAGAACAACGATCTTCAGGATCTCGAAGCAAAGCTGATGGAGGCCGATGCGGCCGGCGCGCGCTTCAAGCTGATCGCGACCGACGGCGTGTTCTCGATGGACGGCATCATCGCCGACCTGAAGGGCGTGTGCGACCTGGCCGACCGCTACGGCGCGCTGGTGATGGTCGACGATTCGCATGCGGTGGGCTTCATCGGCGCACAGGGGCGCGGCACGCCCGAGCATTGCGGCGTGGCCGATCGCGTCGACATCATCACCGGCACGCTCGGCAAGGCGCTGGGCGGCGCATCGGGCGGCTACGTGGCGGCACGCAGGGAAATCGTCGAATTGCTGCGTCAACGCTCGCGCCCGTACCTGTTCTCGAACTCGCTCGCGCCGAGCATCGCCGAGGCGTCGCTGGCCGTGCTCGAACTGCTCGCCAGCGGCGAAGGTGCGCGGCTGCGCACGCGCGTGCGCGAAAACGGCGCGCATTTCCGCCAGCGCATGAGCGAGGCGGGCTTCACGCTGGTGCCGGGCGAACACCCGATCATCCCCGTGATGCTCGGCGACGCGCAGGTCGCCACATGCATGGCCGATGCGCTGCTGGCCGAAGGCATCTACGTGGTCGGGTTCTCGTTCCCGGTGGTGCCGCGCGGCCGCGCCCGAATTCGCACGCAGATGAGCGCGGCGCATTCGCTGGAGCAAATCGACCGCGCCGTCGATGCGTTCGTGCGCGTCGGCAAGACGCTCGGCGTGATCTGAGGAGAACGAAGCATGAAAGCGCTGGCGAAACTCGAACGCGGGCCGGGCCTGCGGATGACCGACGTGAAGAAGCCCGAGGTGGGCCACAACGACGTGCTGATCAAGATCCGTCGCACGGCGATCTGCGGCACCGACATCCATATCTGGAAGTGGGACGACTGGGCGCAGAAGACGATCCCCGTGCCGATGCACGTCGGTCACGAATACGTGGGCGAGATCGTCGAGATGGGGCAGGAGGTGCGCGGCTTCGAGATCGGCGATCGCGTGTCGGGCGAAGGGCACATCACCTGCGGCTTCTGCCGCAATTGCCGCGCGGGGCGGCGGCACCTGTGCCGCAACACGGTGGGCGTGGGCGTGAACCGCGAAGGCGCGTTCGCCGAATACCTGGCGATCCCGGCGTTCAATGCGTTCAAGATCCCGCCCGAGATTTCCGACGATCTGGCCGCGATCTTCGACCCGTTCGGCAACGCCACGCACACCGCGCTGTCGTTCAACCTGGTGGGCGAGGACGTGCTGATCACGGGCGCGGGGCCGATCGGCATCATGGCCGTGGCGATCGCCAGGCATGTGGGCGCGCGCAACGTGGTGATCACCGACGTCAACGATTACCGGCTCGGCCTCGCGCGCAAGATGGGCGCGACGCGTGCCGTGAACGTGTCGCGCGAATCGCTGCGCGACGTGATGCACGAACTGCACATGACGGAAGGCTTCGATGTCGGCCTGGAAATGTCGGGCGTGCCGAGCGCGTTCACGAGCCTGCTCGATGCGATGAACCACGGCGGCAAGGTGGCGTTGCTCGGCATTCCGCCCGCGCAGACGGCGATCGACTGGAACCAGGTGATCTTCAAGGGCCTGGAAATCAAGGGCATCTACGGGCGCGAGATGTTCGAGACCTGGTACAAGATGGTCGCAATGCTGCAAAGCGGGCTGGATCTGTCGCCGATCCTCACCCACCGCTACGCCGTGGACGATTACGAAGCCGCCTTCGCGGCGATGCTGTCGGGCGAGAGCGGCAAGGTGATTCTCGACTGGACGGTTTGATCGGCGCGTGGCTTGCCGTTGACGAAAAATGCCGGTGCATCGCTGCACCGGCATTTTTCATTGAAGCGCGGCGTTTTGCGATGCGTTCAGCCGCGCCGCTTGCACGACGACACGGTCACGACGCGCGGCCCTGTGTCCTGCAGCGCGATCGGCAGCGCCGTGGGCCGGCACAGCAGTGCGCTGTCGTAGCCGCGCCCGGCGAAGCGGACGATGTCGGCGATCTCGAAACCAAGGCTGCGGTAGAACGCGATCAGGTGCGAGGCCGGATGCGGCGTGTCGAGCGCGAGCCGCGCATGGCCGCGCGAGGCGGCCCAGCGCAGCGCGAACGCCACCAGCGCACGGCCCACGCCGCGCCCCTGCCACACCGGATCGACGCCGAACTGGCGCAGGCTCGCCACGTCGCGGCATCGGTAGACATCGTTGGTGGCGGCGGCGTCATGGTCGTGCAGCGTCATCGTCGCGACGATATGGCCGCGGCAGATCGCGACGAAGCAGGTGCCCGCCAGCGCGCGCTGTCGCGTGGCCGAGGCGGGCTGGTCGACGCACGGGCAGTTCAGCCCCATCGCGCCGAGCCGCGCGAACGCGCGGTGCAGCAGGTCGGTCAGCGTGTCGTAACCGTCGAGCGCGGGATCGAAGCGCCGCAGCACGATGCGATCGTGCGGGGTCGGCACGTAGCCGGCGGGCCGGGCGGTGGACGGAACGGGGGCGAGGCGGGGCGTCGACATGGCGTTTCCTGAACCGGGATCGATGGTTCGCAGTGTAGGAACGCGCGGCCGCGGCGATCAAGAAAAAATGTCGTAAACGCGGCGGCGTGACAAGCCCCGCCGCCGCGCCCGCAAGCCTTACTGGGCGGGGCTGGTCGCGCTGCTTTCGGCTTCCGGCGGCAGGCTTTCGAATTCGCCCTCGATTCGCACGCGCACGTCGTCGCCGACGGCCGGATACCAGGTCGGGATGCCGAACGCCGAGCGGCTGAAGCTGCCGCTCGCCGAGAAGCCGAGCGTGGGCGCCTTGGTCAGCGGATTGCGGCCGTAGCCGTTGAAGGTGGCGTCGAGCGTGACGGGTTGCGTCGTGCCGCGGATCGTCAGGTTGCCGCTCAGTTTGCCGGTGTGGTCGCCGGTCGGTGTCCAGCCGGTGCTCTCGAAGCGGATCGCCGGATAGCGCGCAACGTCGAGCGCATCGTCGCCCTTCACGATGGTGTCGAGCGCCGGCACGTTGGTGTCGAGGCTGGCGGCGTCGATGCTGGCCGACACCTGGCTCGCGGCCAGGCCGCCGGCGCGCCAGTCGAGCACGGCGCTGGCCTTGTCGAAGCGCATCGTGAAGCGCGAATAGCCGAAGTGCGAGACGTCGAAGCTGACGCTCCAGTGGTGCGGATCGAGCGTGTAGCGGCCGGCCGGCACGTTCGCCACGTCGGTCGACACATGATGCGTGAGCACCGCCACCGGCGTGCAAGCCGCCGCCAGCGCCATCGCGCCGGCCAAAACGCCCTTCAGCGCAAGCCTGCGCGTGTCGGAATACCAAGCCATGCCGTCTCCTTGAAGTGTCTGCGCACCATAGCGCGAGCCGCACGGCTTGACAAAGGAGAATGATCGTTCTACCTTGTGCGGCATGAACGATACGACACGACGATCCTCAGCGCTTTCTCAAGGCGCCGACGCGCCATCGGGCGGCGCGCGCGAGCGGCTGCTGGAGGCGGCCGAGCAACTGGTGTACGCGGGCGGCATTCATGCCACCGGCGTCGACGCGATCGTCAAGCGCTCGGGCGCGGCGCGCAAGAGCTTCTACGCGCATTTCGAATCGAAGGAAGCGCTGGTGGAAGCGGCGCTGTTGCGACGCGACGATCGCTGGATGGCCTGGTTCATCGGCGGCACGCAGCAGCGCGGCGCGACGCCGCGCGCGCAGTTGCTGGCGATGTTCGACGTGCTGCACGAATGGTTCGAGCAGCCGAATTTTCACGGCTGCGCGTTTCTCAACGCGGCCGGCGAGATCGGCGACGTCGAGGACCCGATTCGCGGCGTGGCGCGTTATCACAAGGAGCGCCTGCTGGCGTTCGTGCTGGAAACGTGCGAGGCCTATGCCGACGTGCACGGCGTGGCGGCGAGCGAAGCAGCACCGTTGGCGCGTCAGTGGCTCGTGCTGATCGACGGCGCGATCGGCGTGGCGCTCGTCAGCGGCGAGGCCGCGGCGTCGCGCGACGCGCTCGCGGCCGGCGAGGTGCTGCTCGACGCGTTCGAGGCGCGCGCGGCACGGGCCGCCTGACGGTTTGATGCAGAGGCCTTGCCGCGCTGGATACCGGTGGCAAGGCAGGAATATCTGCCGGCGGTTGCGCGGCAGCCTATTTGGCAATCCTTAATAAAAACGCAGTCCCACGAAACCAGGAGCAAGCGATGTCCGAAGTCAGCGAAGTCCGTCCGCCGGTGCCGCCGTTCACGCGCGAAACCGCCATCCAGAAAGTCCGCGCCGCCGAAGACGGCTGGAACTCGCGCGATCCGCAGCGCGTGTCGCTCGCCTATACGCGCGACAGCAAGTGGCGCAACCGCGCCGAATTCGTGACGGGCCGCGAAGAGATCGTTGGCTTGCTCACGCGCAAGTGGGCGCGCGAGATCGACTATCGCCTGATCAAGGAGCTGTGGGCGTTCGAAGGCAACCGCATCGCGGTGCGTTTCGCCTACGAATGGCACGACGATGCGGGCAACTGGTTCCGCTCGTACGGCAACGAAAATTGGGAGTTCGACGAGAACGGCTTGATGGCGCATCGCCACGCCAGCATCAACGATCTGCCGATCCGCGCGCAGGACCGGCTGTTCCACTGGCCGCTCGGCCGTCGCCCCGACGATCACGCAAGCCTGTCCGATCTCGGTTTGTAAGGTGCGCGGGCGTGTTGCCGGCGGCTCACCCGAGCGAGTTTCACGGCAACACGTTCAGCGCAACTAACGACTTGCCTATCGATGCGCGCGCAAGCATTGTCGGTGCGCGTTGCATGACGATGCCACTTCACCTTTCGCAGTGCGCGCATCGTTATCCGTTAGCGATTCACGCTGACGCAGCTCACCTTGAATCGCGCCAACACCGCGTCGTGTCGTTTAAAGGTGAGGGAATTCGGGAGTCAGCCTCGGTTGAGGTGAGGTTTTTCGGGATATGGTAAGCGGTGCGTGATAAACAGCGTTGCACGTCACCGCTCGCATCGGCACACCACGCGGCACAGAAAAAAAGGGCGAATCGTTGCAAAACGATTCGCCCTTTTTGCCGCGCGTGAAACATGAAACGTGAAACGCGTCAGGCTCTCATCGCTTCATGCGATCACGCCAGCAGTTGCGCGACCACCGCCTCGCCCACTTCCTGCGTGCTGGCCTTGCCGCCCAGGTCGCCCGTGCGTGGGCCGTGCTTGAGCACATGCTCGATCGCCGCGAGGATCGCGTCGTGCGCCTCGCGTTCGACGCCGGCGCCGTGGCCGAGGAAGTCGATCATCATCGCCGCAGACCAGATCATCGCGATCGGGTTGGCGATGTAGCGGCCCGCGATGTCGGGCGCCGAGCCGTGCACCGGCTCGAACAGCGACGGGAAATCGCGGTCCGGGTTCAGGTTCGCCGACGGTGCGATGCCGATCGTGCCCGTGCAGGCCGGGCCCAGGTCGGACAGGATGTCGCCGAACAGGTTCGACGCCACCACCACGTCGAAGCGGTCCGGGTTCAGCACGAAGCGCGCGCAGAGGATGTCGATGTGCTGCTTGTCGACCTTGATGTCGGGATAGTGCTGCGCCATTTCGGCCGCGCGCGCGTCCCACCACGGCATGCTGATCGCGATGCCGTTGCTCTTGGTCGCGACCGTGAGCTGCTTGGCGCGCGTTTGCGCCAGGTCGAAGGCGAACTTCATGACGCGTTCGGTGCCGATGCGCGTAAACACCGCCTGCTGCACGACGAATTCGCGCTCGGTGCCTTCGAACATGGTGCCCCCCACCGCCGAATATTCGCCCTCGGTGTTCTCGCGCACGATCATGAAATCGATGTCGCCGGGCTTGCGGTTCGCGAGCGGGCTGGGCACGCCCTCGAACAGGCGCGCCGGGCGCAGGTTCACGTATTGGTCGAATTCGCGGCGGAACTTCAGCAGCGAGCCCCACAGCGAGATGTGGTCGGGCACTGTGTCGGGCCAGCCCACCGCGCCGAACAGCAGCGCATCCATGCCCGACAACTGGGCCTTCCAGTCGTCCGGCATCATCTGGCCGTGCTGCGCGTAGTAATCGCAGCTGGCCCAATCGATATGGGTGGCCTCGAAACGAATCCCGAACCGCTTGGTGACCGCATCCAGCGCGCGGATGCCTTCCGGCATGACTTCGCGGCCGATGCCGTCGCCCGGAATCACCGCAATCTTGTAGACCTTCTCGCTCATCGCCAGCGCTCCTCGTCCTGATGGTTCGCAGCCCGATGCCATCGGGCGAAAAGTGCGCGGCAACTGGCCGTGTCGCGCACCGCATGACGGCATTCTATTGATTCCGTTACGGATTAGAATCGAGTTCCGGTTAAACGACCTTACACACTTCGTGAATAATCCCGTGACCAAGGCGCCCAATCTCGACGACCTGCGCGTGTTCAGCGTGGTCGTGCGCTTCGCCAGCTTCAGCGCGGCGGCCGAGCAACTGGGCGTGTCGCCCGCCTATGTGAGCAAGCGCATCGCGCTGCTCGAAACCCAGCTCGGCACGCGGCTGCTGCACCGCTCCACGCGGCGCGTGGCCGTGACCGATTCGGGCGAGCGCGTGGTGGCCTGGGCCGAGAAGATTCTCGACGATGTCGATCATCTGGTCGAGGACGTCTCGATCACGCGCACGGTGCCGCGCGGCACGCTGCGCATGTCGAGCAGCTTCGGTTTCGGGCGGCACGTGCTCGCGCCGGCGCTGCTCGATTTCAGCGAACGCTATCCGCAGATCAATGTGCGGCTCGATCTGTTCGACCGGCTCGTCGATGTGGCCGCCGAGCGTTTCGATCTCGACGTGCGGATCGGCGACGAGATTGCCGAGCACCTGATCGCCAAGCGGCTCGCGTCGAACTACCGCGTGCTGTGCGCGTCGCCCGCGTACCTCGCGCGGCATGGCGCGCCGCGCCAGATCGCCGATCTCGGCGCGCATCAGTGCCTGGCGATCAAGGAGCGCGATCACCCGTTCGGCGTGTGGCGGCTCACGCAGCGCGGCGAGACGAGTTCCGTGAAGGTGGGCGGCGCGCTGTCGACCAATCACGGCGAGGTGGCCGTGCAGTGGGCGGTGGCCGGGCGCGGCATCGTGCTGCGCTCGATCTGGGAAGCGGGGCCGCTGCTCGATAGCGGCGCGCTGAAGCGCGTGCTGCCCGACGTCACGCAGCCGGCCAATGTGTGGGCGGTGTATCCGGCGCGGCTGGCGACCTCGGCGAAGGTACGCGTGTGCGTCGATTTCCTGACGGAAGCGTTCGCGAGCTGGAGCGCGCAGGCCTGAGGCCACGCGTGGGGCGCGACGAACGCGGTTCGCTGGCGAGGCGCGCGGTGAAGAAACCCCTGGCAAACACGTCACCATCGCGCTTCACCGCAGTGTGAGGCGAGCGGGTTTCGCGCCGTGCCACGCGCGAATTCGCTTGCCGACCCACAGGCGATGATTGCCACCGGCCCCAGCGTGCGCATGCGTCATCCGCTGTCTGCGGGCGCAAAGGTGATACTTTTCGGGACCCCATCGGCATTGCCGTCGTGGAGTGCGTCAGGGTGCGCACGCCGGCTCACCGCAACGCTTCGGGATGCGCCCGCACGACGAGGCAATCTGCCTGCAAAGGCCGTCTGGCGGGCGTCAGCGCCGACTGTTGCACAGCAGGCCGTGCGATGCGTGCCGGGAACAGGGTGAGCGCACTCACCGTTGCGCGCGCACGCAAATCGCCGCGCGGGAGCGAAAGGTGAGGTTTTTCGGGAGCTTGAAACGCTGTGCTTTCAGGCGTCGGGATGGCTCGTGTCGTGCGCCTGTTGCAGGCGTTCGCGGCTCTTGCTCAGGTGCACGCGCATGGCCGCGCGCGCATCGTCCGGGTCCTGCCGCTCGATCGCGTGATAGATCCAGCGGTGCTCGTCGAGCACGCTGCGCAGCCGGTCGATCTGATCGAGTTCGGCGATTTCCGCGCTGCCGAGCCGCGTGCGCGGGCTGACCGAACGGCCAAGCTGGCTCAACACATCGACGAAATAGCGGTTGCCGCTCGCCTGCGCGATATGCAGATGGAATTCGATGTCGTGCGCGAGCGTGTCGGTGCTGCCGCGTTCGAGCTCGGCCGCGAAGCGTTCGAGCGCGAGCTGCATCTGCCGCAGGTTCTGATCGGTACGCCGCTTCGCTGCGTGCGCCGCCGACGCCGCTTCCACATCCATCCGGAATTCGATCACGGCCATCGCGTCGAGCATGTTCGACAGATCGGCCACGGGCAGCCGCATGGGCGCGTCGTTTTGCGGCGCGAGCACGAAGGTGCCCACGCCGTGCCGCGTCTCGACCACGCGCGCGGCCTGCAGGCGCGAGATCGCCTCGCGGATCACCGAGCGGCTCACCGACAGCTGTTTCATCATCGCGACTTCGGTCGGCAGCCGGTCGCCCGGCCGCAACGCGCCGCGGCGGATTTCTTCGGACAGGGAGGTGACGACCTTCTCGGACAGGCTGCTCATGGACGGGTGTGGGCGGAAGCGGTGTTGAAACGGATTGAGGAAAACGGGACGGACCGCAATGTCATCGGATGTCCCGAATCCCGGCATCATAGCCGCAAACCCCGGCAATGAGGCCGTTGCAGGCCGATTCGACGGCAGATATGGGGAAATCACGGACAGATCGCTGCCGTTCAAGCGCCGGCCACATCATGCGATCTCATCGGACAACATCTCGCCTTCGTTGTCAGACGAGATCATACGAGCTATCGGTAATTCGATGTTGTCTGATGTCCTAGCAGGGCAATGGGTGAACCCCTGTCAACGCCCTGAAAGCGTCCTGTCAAACCCTTCGGCGTTGAATCGAACGATTTCAGGGTTAACGCGGCTAACGAGCGTGGAGGTTGTCCGACTACAATGTTGTCAGACGACGTATCACAGAAAATCGCCAGCGTGCGACTCACGGTGTTGCGTCCTGTCGTTAAGGCCGGTCACGGCCGATTCAGGAGACATCGTTGACAGCAGCTCTCGGTACGGCAGCGGCCCCGCTCGATTCGGCGGTCGCGAAGGTAATGCGGCATGTGATGCCGCTGTTTCTGATCATGTTCATCGCGAACTACATCGATCGCGTGAACATCGGCTTCGTCAATTCGCACATGCATGCCGATCTCGGCATTGGCGCGGCGGCCTACGGGTTCGGCAGCGGCTTGTTCTTCGTCGGCTATGCGCTGTTCGAGGTGCCGTCGAACCTGCTGATGCAGAAGTTCGGCGCGCGGGCGTGGCTGACGCGGATCATGGGCACCTGGGGCATCGTCGCCGCGGCGATGGCGTTCGTGCAGAACGAACAATCGTTCTACGTGCTGCGCTTCCTGCTGGGCGTGGCCGAGGCCGGCTTCTTCCCCGGCGTGGTGTACTACTTCACGCAGTGGCTGCCGCAATCGTCGCGCGGCAAGGCCGTGGCGATCTTCCTCGGTGGCTCGGCGTTCGCGTCGGTGCTGTCCGGCCCGATCACGGGCAGCCTGCTGTCGATCAGCGGCTTCGGGCTGAAGGGCTGGCAGTGGATGTTCCTGATCGAAGGCGGCTTCTCGATCCTGCTGTGCGGCGTGAGCTGGATGATGCTGAAGTCGCGCATCGACGACGCGCCCTGGCTGACGGGCGAGGAAAAGCAGGTGCTGCGCACCACCATTGCGGCCGAGCAGACGGCGCGCGACGCACGCGGCAACGCGCACGTGCCCACCCTGAAGCTGCTGCGCGATCCGCAGATCCTCCTGTTCTGCTTCCTGTATTTCGCGATCCAGTTGACGATCTACGCGGCCACGTTCTGGCTGCCGACCATCATCCGCAAGATCGGCGGGCTGTCCGATTTCCAGGTCGGGCTGCTCAATGCGATTCCGTGGCTGATCGCGATGGTGGCGATGTACGGTTTCGCGATGGCGTCGGCACGCTGGCGCCACCAGCGCGCGTGGATGGCCACCGCGCTGGTGATCGCCGCGTGCGGGCTGTTCGCGTCGACCACCAGCGATCCGACGCTGTCGTTCGTGGCGATCTGCTTCGCGGCGATCGGCTTCAAGGCGGCCTCGTCGCTGTTCTGGCCGATTCCGCAGGGCTATCTCGATGCCCGCGTGGCGGCCGGCGTGATCGCGCTGATCAACTCGCTCGGCAACCTCGGCGGCTTCTTCGCGCCGGCCGCGTTCGGGTATCTGCAGCAGCACACCGGCTCGATCAAGGGCGGCCTGTACGGGCTGGCGGTCGCCTCGCTGATCGCGGCGGTGGCGGGCTTCTTCGCCCGCAGCCGGCCGGCCGATTCGACGCAGGGCGGCGGCACGCTGCAAAGCCGCTCGCAGTAACGCCCGGCTCATGCATTCATGAACGAGTGGCGGCGCGCGAGCCGCGCCGCCGATTTTCAAACCGTTTTTCCAGCGCCGATGCCGGCGCCTTTTTCAGGTAACGCACCATGTCATCGAATTCCGTCCAAGCGAACGCCACCCCTGTCGTGACCGAGCTGCGCGTCGTGCCGGTAGCCGGCCGCGACAGCATGCTGATGAACCTGAGCGGCGCGCACGGCCCGTTCTTCACGCGCAACATCGTGATCCTGCGCGACAGCAGCGGCCACACCGGCATCGGCGAAGTGCCGGGCGGCGAGGCGATCCGCAAGACCATCGACGATGCCCGCGAGATCGTGGTCGGCCAGTCGATCGGCAACCTGCAGGCCGTGCTGAACCGCGTGCGCTCGGCGTTTGCCGATCGCGATGCCGGCGGCCGCGGCCTCCAGACGTTCGACCTGCGCACCACGATCCACGCCGTCACCGCGCTCGAGGCCGCGCTGCTCGACCTGCTCGGCCAGCACCTGAACGTGCCCGTGGCGGCCCTGCTCGGCGAAGGCCAGCAGCGCGACGAAGTGGAAATGCTCGGCTACCTGTTCTACATCGGCGATCGCAACAAGACCGACCTGCCCTACGAGAACGGCGCCGCCGGCCGCGACGATTGGGAACGCCTGCGCACCGAAGTCGCGCTGACGCCGGACGCCGTGGTGCGCCTGGCCGAAGCCGCGCAGGCTCGCTACGGCTTCAACGATTTCAAGCTCAAGGGCGGCGTGCTGTCCGGCGACGAGGAAATCGAGGCGGTGATGGCGCTGGCCGAGCGCTTCCCGAACGCGCGCGTGACGCTCGACCCGAACGGCGCGTGGTCGCTGGCCGAAGCCGTGCGCCTGTGCCGCGACATGCACGGCGTGCTGGCCTACGCGGAAGATCCGTGCGGCGCGGAAAACGGCTATTCGGGCCGCGAGGTGATGGCCGAGTTCCGCCGCGCCACCGGCCTGCCGACGGCCACCAACATGATCGCCACCGACTGGCGCCAGATGGGCCACGCGATCCAGTTGCAATCGGTCGACATTCCGCTGGCCGATCCGCACTTCTGGACCATGCAGGGCTCGGTGCGCGTCGCGCAGATGTGCAACGACTGGGGCCTGACCTGGGGTTCGCATTCGAACAACCACTTCGACGTGTCGCTGGCGATGTTCACGCACGTGGCCGCCGCGGCACCGGGCAAGATCACGGCGATCGACACGCACTGGATCTGGCAGGACGGCCAGTTCCTGACGCAGGACCCGCTGCAGATCGTCGGCGGCAAGGTCAAGGTGCCGGCCAAGCCGGGCCTCGGCATCGAGCTGGACATGGATGCGCTCGAACGCGCCAACGCGCTGTACGAACAGCACGGCCTCGGCGCGCGCGACGACGGCATCGCCATGCAGTACCTGATCCCCAACTGGAAGTTCGACAACAAGCGCCCGTGCCTGGTGCGCTGAGCGCCGCCCACGACCGTTCGAATTTGCCCATCACTCTCGACTTTGAAGCAGGCAACGCCATGACCACGCCGCAAGAACTGAAGCAGATCATCTCCGAAGGGCTGCTGTCTTTCCCCGTTACCGATTTCGACGCGCAAGGCAATTTCCGCGCC
>NZ_BAAILN010000003.1:0-16616 GCF_054589155.1 Burkholderia sp. 3C | reverse complement strand
AAAAACGCCGCCGGGATCGCTCCCGGCGGCGTTTTTTCATCGGCGGTGCAGCAGCCTTTATGCAGCCGGCTGCAGCGAGGCGTTGTCGATCACGAAGCGGTACTTCACGTCGCTCTTGAGCATGCGCTCGTAGGCGGCGTTGATGTCCTGGATCTTGATCAGTTCGATGTCCGACACGATGCCGTGCTCGGCGCAGAAATCGAGCATTTCCTGCGTTTCGGCGATGCCGCCGATCAGCGAGCCGGCCAGGCGGCGGCGCTTCATGATCAGGTTGAACACCTGCGGCGACGGGTGATCGTGCTCCGGCGCACCGACCAGCGCCATCGTGCCGTCGCGCTTGAGCAGGTTCAGGAACGGGTTCAGGTCGTGGGTGGCCGCCACCGTGTTGACGATCAGGTCGAAGCTGTTCAGGTGCGCGTTCATTTGCGCCTCATCCTTCGAGATGACCACTTCGTGCGCGCCCAGGCGCTTGCCGTCTTCGATCTTCGACGGCGAGGTGGTGAACAGCACGACATGCGCGCCCATCGCACGGGCGATCTTCACGCCCATGTGGCCGAGGCCGCCCAGGCCGACGATGCCGACCTTCTTGCCGGGGCCGGCGCCCCAGGTGCGCAGCGGCGAGTAGGTGGTGATGCCGGCGCACAGCAGCGGCGCGGCGGCGGCCGGATCGAGCGATTCCGGCACGCGCAGCACGAACGCTTCGTCGACCACGATCTGCGACGAGTAGCCGCCGAACGTCAGGTCGCCGGTGACGCGGTCGTTGCCGTTGTAGGTGCCGACCCAGCCGTTTTCGCAATACTGCTCCAGGCCTTCGCCGCAGCTCGGGCAGGTGCGGCACGAATCGACCAGGCAGCCGACGCCGACCAGTTCACCGGTCTTGAAGCGCGTGACGTCCGGGCCGACGGCGCTCACGCGGCCGACGATTTCATGGCCGGGCACCACCGGGTAGACCGAGTTCTTCCATTCATTGCGGGCCTGATGCAGATCCGAGTGGCAGACGCCGCAGTACAGGATCTCGATCTGGACGTCGAGATCGCGCAGTTCACGGCGCTGGATTTCGGTGGCGGCGAGCGGGCTGGTCGCGCTCTGCGCCGCGTAGGCGTAAGTCGTGCTCATGGGAGGGCTCCTTACTGTTGAATTCGGAACGCTTCGCCCGGCTGCCGACGCGGCGGTCGGGTGCGAAACGGGTTCCCATACTAAGGATGCGGGGTGCCGGCCGATATACCTGAAGGTCTTGAAGCGTTGCCTAAACCTCTCGAATTGTGCGGGTGCAGCACGCAGTGGACGCCCGCAATGCTAGATTGCAAGCCTGATCCTATTGCGGCGGCGGATGGCTCATGAGCTTCGTACCCTTGATTCCGGATGGCGACCTGCGCGTGCAGCAGCGCATCATCGAACTGCTCGGCCAGCTCGCGCCGAGCGACGGCGTCACCGACGCGACGCTCGAAGGCGTGCGCTTCATGCGCGTCAGCACCACGCTGCCGCGCTGCCCGGTGCTGTACGAACCGAGCATCGTGATCGTCTGCCAGGGGCGCAAGGTCGGCTATGTCGGCGAGCGCACCTTCGTGTACGACGAGCGGCAGTATCTGGTGCTGTCGGTGCCGCTGCCGTTCGAGTGCGAAACCTATACGGCGCCGCACGGGCCGTTCCTGGCGATCACGGTGCGCATCGATCTGGGCGTGATCGCCGAGCTGGCGATGCTGCTGGAGGAAACCCACGGCGCGGCCGTCAGCGAGCCGGACAGCATCTGCTCGACGCCGCTCGACGCGCCGCTCGCCGACGCCGTGCTGCGCCTGCTCGAAGTGCTGCAATCGCCGCACGACACGCGCGTGCTCGGGCCGTCGATCATGCGCGAGATCGGCTACCGCGTGCTGACCGGCGAGCAGGGCGACGGGATTCGCGCGGCGCTGGCCCAGCAGCATCATTTCGGCCGGATCGCGAAGGCGCTGCGGCGCATTCATGTCGATCTCGGCGGCGAGCATTCGGTCGACGTGCTGGCGGCCGAGGCCGGCATGAGCGCGGCGGTGTTCCACGCGCATTTCCGGCGCGTGACGGGCACCTCGCCGATGCAGTACGTGAAGGCCACGCGCCTGCACCATGCACGGCTGATGATGGTGCAGCAGAACGTGAGCGCGAGCGTGGCGGCGGCGCGGGTCGGTTATGTCAGCGCGTCGCAGTTCAGCCGCGAATTCAAGCGGATGTTCGGCCGCAGCCCCGGCGACGAGGTGCGCTGGGTGCAGTCGGCCAACGGCGCGGTGGCGAGCGATGCGACGGCGGAGGTGGAGTGACGAGGCGGTGAGTGCGTGGTGACCGACGCTGCTTGAGGGCGGCGCCGATGCCGCGCGAGGCAGGGGCAAGAAGTGGGGTCGAAGCCTGGGTGGAAGCCTCGATGAAGCCGCACTCACACCGGCCAGGCGGCCCGCAACCGGGGCGCAAACCGGCCCTCAGCGCTGTTCTGAAACCGGCCGCATCGCACTGATGCCGGCGTAGGGGGCGGCAATAACCCGACCGGGGCCAAACCAGCCCTCAACGCCGCTCCGAAACCGGCCGCGCAGCACTGATGCCGGCATAGGACGGCAACAACCCGACCGGCTTGCCGATCGCCTTTGCATAGGTCGGCATCCAGTCGGCCAGCCGCTTGAGCAGATCCTGCCGGCGGTGCCTGCTGTACGGGTGCGCGTAGATGAACCCATGCTTGCGGTCGCCGCGCGTCGCGACGGCCAGCTTGTCCCATAGCGTGATGGCCGCGCGCGGATCGAAGCCCGCGCGCGCGGCGATGTCGCCGCCGATCACGTCGGCCTCGGTTTCGTCGGTCGCGCCGTAGCGCAGCGTGGCCAGCCGCTCGGCGATGTCGGGCTGCGCGGGCAGCGGCTCGGTCAGGCCGTACAGCGAGGAGATCGGGTTCGTGCCGAGCGTGGCCGGCACCTGCATGTCGCCCAGCCCTTCGCGTGCGTGCTCACGCAGCGCATGCGCGATTTCGTGCGCCACCAGCACGCCGAGTTCGTCGTCGTTCGGATGGAGCCGCGCCAGCAGCCCGCTGTCGACCAGCAGCTTGCCGCCCGGCAGGCAGACGATGCGGGTGGTGCGGGCGCGCACCACGTTCACTTCCCAGTGCCAGCCCTTCACGCGTTCGTTCCACTTCACCGCATACGGCGCGAGCCGGTCGACGTCGGCGCGCAGCCGTTTCACGCGCGGGTCGCCGGCCGGCACCAGCGTGCCGGCGCGCGCCGCGGCCTGCACCATCTGCTGGTATTGCGCGGCCGTGATCTGCTCGAGCATCGGTGACGACACCAGGTTGCGGAACGCGAACGCGTTGCCGTAATGCACGCTGCGTGGCGGCGGCGCGTAGGCCGCGACCGGGCCGCCCGCGTGGTTCGCGCCGTTGGCGGCGGCCACCGCGTTGGTGGTGGCATGCGTGCCGTGCACCGGCTCGCCGGCCGCGAACGCCTGCCCGGCCGCGCAGGCCAGCAGCGAGCCGGCCAGCAGCGCGCCGGCTCGCCCGAGCGCGGCCGCCAGTTCAGCTCGCACGGGCCGCTCCGCTCTGCCCGCCGCGCCACGGCGCAACCTTGAACAGCAGCAACATGCCCGGAATGCCGAGCGCCGCGCACACCAGGAAGTAATCGAGCCAGCCGATCTGCGCGACGATGAAGCCGCTCGACGCCGAGGCCAGCGTGCGAGGCACCGAGGCCAGGCTCGTGAACAACGCGAACTGCGTGGCCGTGTAGCGCGGATCGGTGGTGCTGGCGATATAGGCCGTGAAGGCGGCCAGCGTGAGGCCGGTCGAGAACGTTTCGAAGCCGTAGACGCCCGCCATCAGCACCGGATCGGGGCCGGCCTTGGCGAGCCACGCGAAACCGAGCGTCGAAACGATCTGAATCAAGCCGAAGATCCACAGCCCGCGCGCGATGCCGATCTTGACGAGCCAGACGCCGCCCAGGATGCCGCCGGCCAGGCTGGCCCAGAACGCGGTGGTCTTGGCGAGCACGCCGATCTGCGTCTTGTTGAAGCCGATATCGAGGAAGAACGAGGTCGACAGCGTGGTCGCCATCGTGTCGCCGAGCTTGAACAGGAAGATGAAGCCGAGCACCAGCAGCGCGTTGCGCCAGCCGCCGCGTTGCAGGAATTCGCTGAACGGCAGCACCACGGCTTCGCGCAGGTTCTTCGGCGGCGTGCCGCGCACTTCAGGCTCGCGCACGCACAGCGTCATCGCCATGCCCGGCAGCATGAACAGGGCCGTGACGATGAACACGAGGCTCCACGGCAGGTGATCGGAGAGGATCAGCGACAGCGAGCCGGGCACCAGCGCGGCGATCTTGTAGGCGTTGACGTGGACGGCATTGCCGAGCCCCTGTTCGGCATCGTGCAGCAGCTCGCGCCGGTAGGCGTCGATCACGATGTCCGAGCTGGCGCCGAAGAACGCCACCAGGGTGGCCAGCGCGGCCACGGTCCAGATCGAATCGCGCGGCGAGACGAAGCCGAGCGTGCCGATCGCCACCGCCACCAGCAATTGCGTGACCAGCATCCAGCCGCGTCGCCGCCCGGGCCGCCAACCCGGCAGGCGGGGCACGAAGCGGTCCATCAGCGGCGCCCAGAGGAACTTCCATGTGTAGGGGATCTGGATCAGCGCGAACAGGCCGATTTCCTTCAGGTTCACCCCTTCCGAGCGCAGCCACGCCTGCACCAGGTAGATCAGCGTAAACAGCGGCAGGCCCGAGGTGAAGCCGAGAAACACGCAGATCAGCGTTCGCCGGTTCAGGAACGCGCGCCAGCCGGGATGATCGTCGTGTGCGGCCAGCGCCGGCGTGTCGCGCTGCTCGGAAGATGTCATGAAAAGATCGTCAGAGTGGGGCTCGCTTGACGCGATAGACCGCAAGACTACCACGCCAGTTCGCGCCCCAGCGGACCGGCTGGCCGCCGTGCAGCACGGCCCGATCGAGGATCTCGACGCCCACTTCGGGCGCGAGCGCCTCGAAATCCTTGATCGTCAGCACCCGCACGTTCGGCGTGTTGTGCCACTGGTGCGGCAGCGATTTCGACACCGGCATGCGCCCGCGCAGCACCGACAGACGGTGCGCCCAGTAACCGAAATTCGGGAACGACACGATGCACTCGCGGCCCACGCGCACGGTTTCGCGCAGGATCGCGGCGGTCTGGTGGATGGTCTGCAAGGTCTGCGAGAGGATCGCGAAATCGAAGCTCTGATCCTCGAACAGGCGCAGCCCGTCTTCCAGGTTCTGCTGGATCACGTGCACGCCGTTCTTCACGCAGCCCAGCACGCCCGCATCGTTGATCTCGATGCCGTAGCCGCTCACTTCGAGTTCCTCCGCGAGCAGCGCCAGCAGCGACCCATCGGCGCAGCCGAGGTCGAGCACGGTGGAGCGCGGCTCGACCCAGCGCGCGATCGCGCGGAAGTCCGGCCGGGCCGAAAGCATCGTCAAGGCTTGCTGGTTCATGCGCCCACCTCCGCGGCAATTCGTTCGTAATAGGCGCGCACCACGTTGTGATAGCGCGGGTCGTCCAGCAGGAACGCGTCGTGCCCGTGCGGGGCGTCGATTTCCGCGTAGCTGACGTCGCGGCGGTTGTCGAGCAGCGCCTTGACCAGCTCGCGCGAGCGCGCCGGCGCGAACCGCCAGTCGGTCGAGAAGCTGGCCACCAGGTATTTCGCGGTGGTCTTCGCCAGCGCGGCGGTCAGGTTGCCCTCGAAGGCCTTGGCCGGATCGAAGTAGTCGAGCGCGCGCGTGATCAGCAGGTAGGTGTTCGCGTCGAAGTATTCGGCGAACTTGTCGCCCTGGTAGCGCAGGTACGACTCCACTTCGAATTCCACGTCGAAGTTGAAGTTGTAGGCGTCGAGCGCGCCGTCGACGCGGCGCAGCGCCCGGCCGAATTTCTCGGCCATGTCGTCGTCCGACAGGTACGTGATGTGGCCGATCATGCGCGCCACGCGCAGGCCGCGACGCGGAATCACGTTGTGTGCGTAGTAGTTGCCGCCGTGGAAATCGGGATCGGAGAGGATCGCCGAGCGCGCCACCTCGTTGAACGCGATGTTCTGCGCCGAGAGCTTCGGCGTCGAGGCGATCACCATGCAGTGCGCGACACGATCCGGGTACATCAGGCTCCAGGCCAGCGCCTGCATGCCGCCGAGGCTGCCGCCCATCACCGCGGCGAAGCGCTCGATGCCGAACGCATCGGCCAGGCGTGCCTGCGCGTTGACCCAATCCTCCACCGTCACCACCGGGAAGCGCGCGCCGTATTGCGTGCCGGAGGACGGATCGACGCTCATCGGGCCGGTCGAGCCGAAGCACGAGCCGAGGTTGTTCACGCCGATCACGAAGAAGCGGTTGGTGTCGAGCGGTTTGCCGGGGCCGACCATGTTGTCCCACCAGCCGGTGCTGCGCGGATCGTCCGCGTACAGCCCCGCGACGTGGTGCGAGGCGTTGAGCGCGTGACACACGAGCACCGCGTTCGAGCGCGCGGCGTTCAGTTCGCCGTAGGTCTCGACGACAAGCTGATAGTTGCCGAGCACGCTGCCGCTCTGGAGCCGCAGCGGTTCGGCGAAATGCATGGTCTGTGGAGCGACGATGCCGATCGATTCCATTCGTTCCGCCTTATGACTGGGCGGCTAAATGGCGTCGGCGAAGCGCGGAGTGAAAGATGCGCGGCTGACGACCTCTTTAGCCGCATTTGTAATGAACCCGCGGCCTGGTGGCTGGGGTTCGCGCGCCCGCAATCGAGTCAGCAAATCGGCGCGTCATTCGAGTGTTCCGTGCTTGCCCCGCTGTCGCGGCGACAAGTGGCCGCAAGTATAGCGGATTTCGCTAGGAACCATCGGCCGGCCCCGGTGCGCGGCCAAGTTGGTTTGTCGAACGCAATGTTGGACTCAGGTCAAGCAACGGGCGCGTCCAGTCGGGGTGCGGGGATCGAGCGTCTGTACATTACGCAGCGCCTTTCCCGCGGATGAGGCGCCGGGGCCCTCCCTATCGGAGTTCGGCGCATGCGGCATCGATACGCATGGTCGCCGTGCGCGATGGTCCGAATCCTTTCTCCGTACCGTTGATCCCGGGCTCGTCGAGCCGTTCCGCTTCGATTCGCGCGAAAGGGTGCGCGCTATGCGATCGCAGTTGGGTGCGCAGCGTTGGATCGTCACCGAAATCCGTTTCAGAGAGGTTCAGATCATGGCAAATCAATCAGCATTCAAGCGGCCGTCACGCCCGACCATCGACACCGTGACCGACAACGTGGAACCCCACACCGGGGTGATCGATCCGGCCGGGTTGACCAACGACCCGCGCCCGGTGTTGAGCGGGCACGGCGACGCCGGCTCGATCATCCATGTTCGCGTCGACAGTTTCGAAGTGGGGATCGTCGAGGTCGGCGCGGGCGGAACGTGGACGTATCAATTGCCGCAGCCGCTGCCGGACGGTTTGTTCCGACTGTCGGCCCGGGCGAGCAATGCGGGCATGCTGAGCGTACCGTCGCAGCCGTACATGATCGAGGTCGACGTGACCCCACCGTCGGCGCCGACCATCGATCACGCGTCGGCCGACAGTGCCGCGACGCTGTCCGGTCGTGCGGAGCCGTATTCGAAGGTCGAGGTGTATGCGGACAAGACCTTGCTCGGCACTGTGACGACCGGCACCGACAGCCGATGGACATTCCCGCTGCCGGACGGCATCGCGGCCGGCCACCACGCGTTGACGGCCACTGCCACGGATTCCGCGGGCAATGTGAGCCAATCGTCGGCGAGCTTCGACTACGCCGTCGGGTCGGCGCAGTCGGCCGCCCACGCGGTGGTGGACGAAGCGGAGCGCGACAGCGGGGAGCATCCCGATGATCGGCCGATCGACGACGGCACGGCGGCACGGCCGACCAGCGGATCGTCGATCGCGCCGACGATCGACTCGGGTGACAACACGACGAAGCTGTCGTTGGCGGACGTGCTGAGCACCAGCCATCAGGAGGAACTGTTCCGAACGGATGGCGGTACGCAGGTGCGCGGCATGCCGGAGCCCGCGTCGGAGAGCAACGAAGGGCGGCCCATGTCCCACGATGTCGGCTACACCGGCTCTCACAACGCGGTGCAGGATGTCGACCTGATGGTCCAGGCCGCCATGCAAACCACGCACATGGCCTAATCGCTCGACGCGCTGCATGGCGCAACAGGGGCTCGGTCTTCGCGAATGCGTAAACCGAGCCCCTGTCGTTTTATGCGGGCGAATGCCGCGTTGAAGCCGCCGGCGTCGAATGCCTCGTCGGCGCAACGAGTCGTCACGCCGTGCGCATGATCGTTACCGCCATGCAAATCGGGGATAGAAGCCAATCACCGAGCGAGTCGGCTCGTGAAACGCGATGCTCGATTCAGGTCAAGCGGCGGCGGTGTCCAGTCTGGCTGCATGGGCCGCACGTCAATACATTGCGAATCTCTTCGTTTTGCCGATCAACATTAATTGACCCATGTCAGGGTTCGGTGCGCGCGCCGCCGGTACGCATGTGCGCCATGCGTAAGGATCTGGGTTCTTTCCTCCAAACAGCGACCCCGAGCTCGTCGAGCCGTTCCGCCTCGATTTGCGCGACAGGCAGCACCGCTGCACAACTGCAGTTGTGCAGCGGCCTTGGATCTTCACCGAAATCCGTTTCAGAGAGGTTCAGATGATGGCAAATCAATCAGCAGTCCAGCGGCAGTTGCACCCCACCATCGACACGGTGATCGACAACGTCGAGCCGCATGCCGGCGTGATCGGCCAGGCCGGGCTGACGAACGATCCGCGCCCGGTATTGAGCGGGCGCGGCGAGGTTGGCTCGATCATCCACGTTCGCGTCGAAGGCAACGAAGTGGGCACCGTCAAGGTCGCACCGAACGGCAAGTGGACGTATCAATTGCCGGAGCCGCTGTCGGACGGCTTGTGCCGTCTGTCGGTTCGGGCCAGCAATTCGTCCGGGTTGAGCATGCCGTCGGAGGCGTACATGATCGAGGTCGACACGACCGCGCCGCCGCCGCCGACCATCCATCAAGCGTCGTCCGGCAGCGCCCCGACGCTGTCCGGCCAGGCGGAGCCCTATTCGACGGTCAACGTGTATGACGGCAAGACCTTGCTCGGCACCGCGACGACAGGCGCCGACAGCCAATGGACGTTATCGCTGCCGTCTGGCATGGCGGTCGGCCACCATGCGTTGACGGCCACCGCCAGGGATCCCGCGGGCAATGCGAGCGAATTGTCGGCGAGCTTCGACTGCACGGTGGAGGGCAGCATTTCCGAGAATTTCGACTCGTTGCCGGCAGAAATATATTTGCACTTCGCCGGCCAGCACACGTCCACGCGCTATTTCGATGTGACCCGTCTGGATTCTCCCGGGCTCAATGCCGTCATCTTGCATGAGGGCTTGTTGACCGGGGCAAATGTCGCGATGCCGGGCGTCCCTGTCAGCGAGCGCCCGCCCACACGCGCACTGGCGATAACCGACAGGGTGCGGCTGGATCTGCATGACGGGCGGTCTGCCACGCGTATGTCGTTCGACCTGGGCGACGTGACGACGAACGAGGTGGTCAAGCTGTATTTCTACGACAAGAGCGGCAACCTGATTTACACGTCCCCGGGGTACACGGCCGAAGGCGGCCTGCATCAGCGAATCGATATCGACGTCGGCAAGGAATTCACGCGCGTCGAAATCAACGAGGAATGGCGGTCGGACAACATGACCATGAACTGGGTGGACAACATCGTCTTCTCCGGTACGGAGGTCGGCCCGAGCGATCGCCCCTTGCTCTCCGATCAGCCGGACCCGCAAGCGCTCGCCAGTCATGTCGCGGACGCCGGCGAAAACGGCGCGACGGTATTCACCGTGGGCGATGTCGCCCATTTTTCCGGCGCTGGCGCGGGGGCGCATGGCGGTGTGGGCAACGACGCACTGCAACTGACGAGTGTGAATCAGGTGCTCGATGTCACTGCGTTGAACCGTGGCGCGACCGACACGATCAGCGGTATCGAGATGATCGACCCGACCGGCACGGGCGACAACACGTTGCGCATGTCGATGGGCGACATGCTGAATCTCGGCCACCCGGATGCATTCCGCCAGGATGGCTATTCGCAGATGCGGGTGGCGGGCAACGCGGGCGACCGCGTGGAGTTGGCCGGCATTCCCGATCTGGCGGCCGGCGGTTGGGATGGCGCGGGCAATTTCGTGATCGGCGGCGAACCGTATGCCGTCTACCGGAACGACACGCTGAAGGCCGAGCTGTTCGTGCGCGATGGCGTCGAGGCGAACAGCGGTTCGTCGATCGTGCCGGTGATCGACCCGGTCGAGCGGAACGCATCCCCGGGCGTGACGGATGCCGGCGGCCCGGCGCTGAAGTCGGCCGAGTTCACGTTCGATTTTGACGGCACGATCGGCGGCACGAAGGCATCGACGCGGTCGATCGCCGCGTTGTTGGACGGGATGGATCACAACGAAAGCGACGGGGGTTTCCATGTCGATCACGGAGCCGGCGACAACACGCCGAAACTGTCGTTGGCGGATCTGCTGAATCCAAGCCATCCGGATCTGTTTCGAGCGGATGGCGGCGCGCAGGTCGCGGTGAAGCTTGGCGCGAGCGACGACGCACAGGTGCCCGGCATGCCGGAACTCGCGTCGGGGAGCAACGAATGGCGGCCGGTGCCTGACGGTGTTGGCTGCACCGGCGCTCACAACGCCGCGCAGGATGTGGACCTGATGGTGCATGCCGCGATGCAAACCACGGCCATGGCCTAACTGCTCGACGCGCCGCATGGCGCAACTAGGGCTCGGTCTTTGCGAATGCTCAGACCGAGCCCTTGTCGTTTTATGCGGGCGAATGCCGTGAAGTCGCTGGCTTCGAGCGTCCGTCGGCCCGGCGAGCCGTCATGTTGTACGCGTGATCGTCCCCGCAATGCAAGTTGGGGTCGAAGTAAATTGCCGAATCCATTGAGTCATAAAGCGCAATGCTCGATTCAGGTCAAGCAACGGTCGTGTCTGATCTGGATGCATACGTCATACGCCTGTACATTACAAATGTCTTTCGTTCTACCAATGAAGATCGATTGATCCATGTCAGGATTCGGCGCACGCGCCGTCGTTACGCATGGCCGCTACGCGTAACCACTTGAATCCTTCCTTCCAAACTGCGATCCCAGGTTCGTCGAACCGTTCCGCCTCGATTTGCGCCACAAGCGTGTCGCTGTGCGATTCGGCACGCGCCCGCGGATCTTCATCGAAACTCGTTTCAGAGATGTTTTAGATCATGGCAAATCAACCTGCAGTCAAGAAACCATCCCGCCCAACCATCGACACCGTGACCGGCAACGTCGGGCCGCATGCCGGTGCGATCGATCCCGCCGGCCTGACCAACGACCCGTGCCCGGTGTTGAGCGGCCACGGCGACGTCGGCGCCATCATCCACGTCCGCGTCGACGGCGAAGAAGTCGGTACGGCCGAGGTCGGCCCGGATGGCACGTGGACGTATCAATTGGCGCAGCCGCTGCCCGAAGGCCAATGCAGCCTGTCGGTGCGGGCGAGCAATTCGGCCGGGCAGAGCGTGCCGTCGAAGGCGTACAAGATCGAGGTGGATGTCACCCCGCCGTCATCGCCGGTCATCGATCACGTGTCGCTCGACAGCCCTGCGACGCTGTCCGGCCATGCGGAACCGCATTCGACGGTCGACGTGTATGACGGCAAGACCTTGCTCGGCACCGCGACGGCCGGCGCCGATGGCCAATGGACCTTCCCGCTGCCGGACGACATGGCGGACGGCAAGCACGTGCTGACGGCCACGGCGAGCGATCTCGCGGGCAATGCGAGCGAGGCGTCGTCGAGCTTCAACTACGTTGTCGGGCAGCCGATCGCACACGCGGTGGTAGACCAAGCCGGGCGCGACAACGGGGAGCATCAGAATGATTTTCTGACCAACGACGGCACGGCGGGCCGGCTGATCAGCGGTCACATCGAGGGGGCGATCGGCGCGGACAACCGGGTCCAGGTCTCGACCGATGGCGGGCGCACGTGGCAAGACGCGCAGATGAAGGCGAACGGCGAGTGGGTGGCGATCGATCCGAATGCGCACACCGGCAATTGGACGATCCAGACGCGCGTGGTGAACGCTGCAGGCGAGCAAGGCGAGGAGGACAGCACGTCGGTCACGCTGAGGGCCGCGACGACGATGCCGACCGATGTGTCGTTCGATAGCGACGCGGGCAAGATGACGGTGAAATTTTCCCCGGAGCAGCTCGCGCCGGGTTCGAAGCTGTCGCTGATGATCGACGGCCACCTGTCCGAACACGTGCTGAGCGCGTCGGAGCTTGCCTCGGGCGTGGCGACGTTCGATGCGCCGGTAACGGACGCGAAGCAGGTGGTGGCGGCCGTGGTCGATGCGGCCGGCAATATCTCGCCGTATCACGGAGTCGAGCGCGTCACGACGGAAGGCAGCTTCTCCGAGAATTTCGATTCGCTCACGAGTTCCGAGTTTTTCCACAAAGCGTCGGATAGCGTGTCCCTGCGCTATTTCGACGTGACCCGTCTCGAGTCGACTTACTGCAGGTGGCCTGAGGGCTTGGTGACGAATGCCGATCTCTTGAAGTCGGGTTTCCGTCCGAATGATGCACCGACCACGCGCGTACTGTCGATAACCGGCAGGGTAGCGCTGGACCTGCATGACGGGGTATCTGCCACACGTATGTCGTTCGAGCTGGGAAACGTGCTGGATACCCAGAGCGTCAAGCTGTATTTCTACGACAAGAATGGCAACCTGATTTTCACGTCTCCCGAATACACGTCTGCCGGCGGCCTGCATCAGAAGATCGATATCGATGTCGGCAAGGAATTTGCGAGAGTCGAAATCAGCCAGGAAGGGCCGTCGTCCTTGAGCCCGATGAGCTGGGTGGACGACATCGTCTTCACCGGCCCCGTCGCTAAGGATGATCGCCCCGTGACGATCGATCCGGCGGCCGAGCAGGCGCTGATCGGTGATGCGGCGCACTACGGCAGCAGCGGCGGCACGGTATTCACCGTGGCCGATGTCGGCTATTTCTCGGGTGCCGGAGCGGGTGCGCATGGCGGTGCTGGCGTCGACACGCTGAAGCTGACGGGCGCGAATCAGGTGCTCGACGTCACGGCGCTGAACAGCGGCGCGACCGACAAGCTCAGCGGTATCGAGGTGATCGACCTGACCGGCACGGGCGACAACACGTTGCGCATGTCGATGGCCGACGTGCTGAATCTCGGCCACCCGGATGCGTTCCGCCAGGACGGCTACTCGCAGATGCGGGTGACGGGCGACGCGGGCGACCGGGTGGAGCTGGCCGGCATTCCCGATCTGGCGGCGGGCGGCTGGGCCAATGCAGGCACTTTCGTGATCGGCGGCGAACAGTATGTCGTCTACCGGAACGATGCGCTGAAGGCCGAATTGTTCGTGCGCGAGGGCGTCGAGGTAAGCAGCGGGTCGTCGATCGTGCCGGTGATCGACGCGGTCGAGCAGAGCGGATCGCCGAGCGTGTCGGGACACGCGGCTGCGCACGCGCAGGTGACGGTCTACGACGGCACTACCGCGATCGGGACGGTCACGGCGGGCGCGGACGGCACGTGGTCGCTGGCGCTGCCCGGCGGCATGCAGCCGGGGGCGCATGCGCTGACGGCGAGCGTGACGGATGCCGGCGGCCTGGCGCTGAAGTCAGCCGACTTCACGTTCGATGTGGCAGGCGAGACGGCACCCGTGCCTGGCGACCCTGAGGTGCCCTCGGCTCCCGAGGTCCCCGAAGTGCCCGGGAATCCCGGCGGCCAGAAGCAGGATAAACCGCCGTCGCGCCCGACCATCGACACGGTGACGGACAACGTCGAGCCGCATACCGGCCCGATCGGCCAGGCCGGGTTGACCAACGACCCGCGCCCGGTGCTGAGCGGGCACGGCGAAGCCGGCTCGATCATCCACGTCCGCGTCGACAACAACGAAGTGGGCACCGTCAGGGTCGGCTCGAACGGAATATGGACGTATCAACTGCCGGAGCCGCTTCCGGACGGCCTGGCCCGTCTGTCGGTGCGGGCGAGCAATTCGGCCGGGCAGAGCATGCCCTCGAAGGCGTACATCATCGAGGTCGACGTGACCCCGCCGCCGCCGCCGACCATCGATCACGCATCGTCCGGCACCCCGGCCACGCTGTCCGGCCATGCAGAGCCGTACTCGACGATCGACGTGTACGACGGCAAGACCTTCCTCGGCACCGTGACGACCGGCGCCGACAGCCAATGGACGCTCTCGCTGCCGGAAGGCATGTCGGTCGGCAATCACACGTTGACCGCCACGTCCCGCGACCCGGCGGGCAATGTGAGCCAATCGTCGGCGAACTTCGACTTCGTCGTCGAGCCCGAGGTGCCGACCGCCCACGCGGTGGTGGACGATGCGGGGCGCGACAGCGGCATATCTCACGGCGATTGGCTGACCAACGACGGCACGGCGGGCCGGCTGATCGGCGGACACATCGAGGGTGTGCTCGGCGCGCACGACCGGGTGCAAATCTCGACCGACGGCGGGCGTACGTGGCAAGACGCGCTGATGAAATCGAACGGCAAGTGGGTGGCGGTCGATCCGAATGCACACACCGGCAACTGGACGATCCAGACGCGCGTGGTGAACGACGCCGGCAAGCAGGGCGAGCAGGACAGCACGGCGGTCACGCTGAAGGACTCGACGGCGATGCCGTTCGACGTGTCGGTCAATCACGACTACGGGTCGGTGACGGTGAGATTCTCCCCGGAGCAAGTCGCAGCCGACTGGAAGCTGTCGCTGATGATCGACGGCCGCCTGTACGAACACGTTCTGAGCCAGCAGGAGGTTGCCTCGGGCATGGCGAGCTTCTATGCGCCGGTGACGGGCGCGAAGCAGGTGGTGGCGGCCATGGTCGATACGGCCGGGAATATCTCGGCGTATCGGGGTACCGAGCACTTCAAATCGGAAGGCACCATTTCCGAGAACTTCGAGTCGTTGTCGAGTGACTCATATCTATACAGGCAGGGGGCTACGGCGTCCACGCGCTATTTCGACGTGACCTGTCTCGACGTGCTTAGCGGCGTTTGGCGGCAGGGTTTGTTGACGGGTAGAGATGTGGCTGGGTGGGACGGCGCCGTTATTACCGAGGTGCCGACCTCGCGTGTGCTGGCGATAACCGGCAGGGTGCGGCTCGACCTGAAAGATGGGATGTCTGCCACGCGCATGTCGTTCGACCTGGGCGACATGACGACGCAGGAGGTCGTCAAGCTGTATTTCTATGACAAGAATGGCAACCTGATTTTCACGTCGCGCGAATACACGGCAGCAGGCGGCGTGCATCAGTACGTCGATATCGATGTCGGCAGGGAATTTGCGCGCGTCGAAATCAACAATGAATGGCGATCGGCCGACGACGGCATGAACTGGGTGGACAACATTGTTTTCACCGGCTCCTTCGGTACGAGTGATCGCCCCGTGACTCGCGATCCACTGACCTGGCAAGCGCTCACCGGTGATATGGCGTACTACGGCGGAAGCCAGGATACGGTATTCAACCTGGGCGATGTCGGCTATTTCTCGGGCGCCAACGCGGGTGCGCATGGCGGTGTGGGCAACGACACACTGCGACTGACGGGCGCCAATCAGGTGCTCGACATCACGGCGTTGAACAGCGGCGCGACCGACAAGATCAGCGGTATCGAGGTGATCGACATCACCGGCTCGGGCGACAACACGTTGCGCATGTCGATGGCCGACGTGCTGAACCTCGGCCACCCGGATGCGTTCCGTCAGGATGGCTACTCGCAGATGCGGGTGACGGGCAACGCGGGCGACCGGGTGGAGCTGGCCGGCATCCCCGATCTGGCAGCCGGCGGTTGGGCCAGTGCAGGCAATTTCGTGATCGGCGGCGAGCAGTATGTCGTCTACCGGAACGACGCGCTGAAGGCCGAACTGTTCGTGCGCGATGGCGTTGCGTTGAGCAGCGGGTCGTCGGTCGTGCCGGCGATCGATTCGGTGGTGCTGAACGGATCGCCGAGCGTGTCGGGACACGCGGCCGCGCAGGCACAGGTAACCGTCTACGACGGCGATACCTCGATCGGGACGGCCACGGCGCGCGCGGACGGCACATGGACGCTGGCGCTGCCCAGCGGCATGCAGCCGGGGGCGCATGCGCTGACGGCGAGCGTGACGGATGCCGGCGGCCTGGCGCTGAAGTCGGCGGAGTTCCCGTTCGATTTTGGCGGCACGATCAGCCATCCGGCGCCATCGTCGCGGTCGCTCGCGGGGTTGTTCGACGGGATGAATCACGATGCGAGCGACAGTACCCATGCCGATCACGGTGCGGGCGACGCCACGCCGAAGCTGTCGTTGGCGGACGTGTTGAGCACCAGCCATCAGGAACTGTTCCGGACGGATGGCGGTACGCAGGTGCGCGGCACGCCGGAACTTGCGGCCGCGAGCAACGAAGGGCGGCCGGTGCCTGACGGTGCCGGCCACACCGGCGCTCACAACGCTGCGCAGGATGTGGACCTGATGATGCAGGCCGCCATGCAAACCACGCTCATGCCATAAGCGCTCGACGCGCCGCATGAGGCAACCGGGCCCGGTCTTCGCATTCGCGAAGACC
>NZ_BAAILN010000002.1:0-1356 GCF_054589155.1 Burkholderia sp. 3C | reverse complement strand
GATCGAGGTGCTTTGCCTTCGCAAGCTGGTCGAGCAGTTCTTCCGACGGCTTGGGCGGCGGCACCGCAGCGTCCTGCTCTTTCTGCCACTGGAATGTGCCGTCCCATGCCGGCAGCTTGGCAGGCGGCAATGGAACGATCTTGTCGATGTCCGGGACTTTGGGATTGCGGCCGTCGTTACGATCGATGAAGTTCCCGATTAATTTGTAGCGGCGGGATCGCTCCGGATCACCGGGTAACGCAAGGTAATTCAGTCTGTCTGTCTCAGGAGGTGACCCGAACCCCTCCTCAAGAGCCAAGGCAGCCAGCGTATCGCCCCCTGCCGCTGCCATCTGAAAAGCTTTCACAGCCTCAGGGAAGCGCTTATTAATTTGCAGATCGACACCTAAGGTTTTAGCTGCATCCTGTTGCCCCTGTTCGGCAGCACACTGGCGCATTTGTCGCGCTATGTCGGGAGCCCTATCTATCGGTGCCAGCAAATTTCCGATGTACGCCTGCGCCTCCGGACTACCCATGTCCGCCGCCTTGCGAAAGTATCTCCGCGCTGCGTCAGCGTCCTGCTTCACGCCATAGCCCAGCTCAAGGTAGTGACCCATGTCGTAATACCCACCCGGCACGCCTGCCTTGATCAGCTGATCCACCAGATCAATCGTTTCTACATCCGGGTATAGCGAATCCGCGTATCCCTGCGAAACCAGCCGTTGCAGATTTTGATTGGCCTTGTAGTGACCGTAAGCGGCCGCGATCCGGTAATAGCGGGCAGCGCTATTAAAGTCCTTGGGACCATCCTGCTTCTCAAGATACAAGCCGTATTTAAAAAACTCATCCGCCTGCGAGTCGAGCGGTGGCAGGTGATCCGCCTGGCGTACACAGGCGAAGGCGAGATTCGCACGAACGCCGTTGATGTCAGATTGCGAAGGCAATTGGCTATCCTTGTTCGAGCATGCCGATAATAATGAAATAATAGAAAGCGCGATGAAAATTAGCTTCATGACTTAGTCCACTCGAAGTCGGCTCGTTGACGTCCGAATGAAACTAATCAACGATGCTCCCGGCGCCAGATTGTTGGCTTGATTTCCCGAATTTAAATCGATGACACGCCCCCATGCTTTAAATGCCTCACCCGGCAAATCCTGCGCCCCCTTCCCATTCGTATGCATCTCCCACAACCTCCTCCGCAACGCCTGCGTCACACCAGAATGTTCATGGCAGATATTCAACTCACTATCCACTTCCATACTGCGCAAATTCACATTTGCCGAGCCATGCGTGAGGAACACATCGTCCACGATCATGATCTTGCTGTGCACGTACACCGGCATCCACTGCTTGGCCGGTGAATCCGGCGCCACCAGCG
>NZ_BAAILN010000001.1:0-1690 GCF_054589155.1 Burkholderia sp. 3C | reverse complement strand
TGCGCCAGGACATCCAGAGCGGCCGGATCAAGACGGCCGGCCCGAACGCGGCCAAGGTCAAGCTGGTGCTGGAAGACGGCAAGACCTACCCGCTCGAAGGCAAGCTGCAATTCACCGATGTGACGGTCGACCAGACCACCGGTTCGGTCACGATCCGCGCGCTGTTCCCGAACCCGAACCGCGTGCTGCTGCCGGGCATGTTCGTGCGTGCACGCATCGAGGAAGGCTCGAACGACAACGCGTACCTGGTGCCGCAAGTCGGCGTCCAGCACGATCCGAAGGGCCAGCCGACGGCGCTGGTGGTCGGCTCGGACAACAAGGTGGCGTCGCGCGTGCTGACGACCTCGGGCACCTACGGTCAGAACTGGGTGGTCGAGGGCGGCCTGCAAACGGGCGACCGCGTGATCGTGCAGGGCGTGGGCAAGGTTCAGCCGGGCGCGACGGTCAAGCCGGTCGCGGCGCAATTGCCGCCCGACCCGAACGCGGCATCGGATGCGAGCGCTGCATCCGCGCCGGCATCCGGTGCATCCGGCGCATCAGCTCCCGCAGCTTCCGCATCGGGCGCGTCCGCAGCGAAGTAACAAGAGGTCCTAAATGGCAAAATTCTTTATTGATCGGCCAATTTTTGCGTGGGTGATTGCGATCGTGCTGATGCTCGTGGGCGTCGCATCGATCTTCACGCTGCCGATTTCGCAGTACCCGACGATCGCACCGCCCGCGGTGCAGATCACGTCGACGTACCCGGGTGCATCGGCGAAGACGGTCGAGGACACGGTCACGCAGGTGATCGAGCAGCAGATGAGCGGCCTCGACAACTTCCTGTACATGTCCTCGACGAGCGACGACTCGGGCACCTCCACGATCACCATCTCGTTCGCGCCGGGCACCAACCCGGACATCGCGCAGGTGCAGGTGCAGAACAAGCTGTCGCTCGCGACGCCGGTTCTGCCGCAGGTCGTGCAGCAGCTCGGCCTGAAGGTCACCAAGTCGAGCTCGAGCTACCTGTTGTGGATCGCGTTCAACTCGGAAGACGGCAGCATGGGCCGTAACGACCTGACGAACTACGTCGCGTCGCACGTGCTCGATCCGCTGAGCCGCCTGAACGGCGTCGGCCAGACGCTGCTGCTCGGCTCGCAATACGCGATGCGGATCTGGCTCGACCCGACCAAGCTGACCAACTACAGCCTGACGCCGGCGGACGTGTCCAGCGCCATCGCCGCGCAGAACGTGCAGATCGCGGGCGGCCAGATCGGCGGCACGCCGGCCAAGCCGGGCACCGTGCTGCAGGCGACCATCACCGAGCAGACCCTGCTGCAGACGCCGGAGCAGTTCGGCAAGATCCTGCTGAAGGTCAATCAGGATGGTTCGCAGGTTCGGCTGAAGGATGTCGCGCAGATCTACCTCGGCGCGGAAAACTACAACTACGACACGAAGTACATGGGCCAGCCGACCGCCGGCGTCGGTATCCAGCTTGCGACGGGCGCCAACGCGCTCGCCACGGCGGGTCTGATCAAGGCCAAGGTCACCGAGCTGTCGAAGTACTTCCCGCACGGGATGGTGGTGCACTACCCGTACGACACCACGCCGTTCGTGAAGCTGTCGATCGAGGAAGTGGTCAAGACGCTGCTGGAAGGCATCGTGCTGGTGTTCCTCGTGATGTATCTGTTCCTGCAGAACCTGCGGGCCACGA